>JAAZAR010000015.1 GCA_012514235.1 Actinomycetota bacterium | reverse complement strand
CGTCCTTCTCGCCGATCAGCCGCTGAATCTCCCGCTCGATGTCCGCCAGGTCCGGCGGCAGCGTCATGCTCTTGATGCGGATACGCGCCCCGGCCTCGTCGATCACGTCGATGGCCTTGTCCGGCAGCACCCGCCCCGAGATGTAGCGGTGCGAGAGCTGCACGGCGTTGTCCAGCGCCGCGTCCGTGATCTGCACCCGGTGGTGCGCCTCGTAGCGGTCGCGCAGCCCGCGCAGAATCTCGAGCGTGTGCTCCGTCGTCGGCTCGTCCACGTGGATCGGCTGGAAACGCCGCGCCAGCGCCGCGTCCTTCTCGATGTACTTGCGGTACTCGTCGAACGTCGTCGCGCCGATGCACTGGATCTCGCCGCGCGACAGGGCCGGCTTCAGCACGTTCGACGCGTCGATCGCGCCCTCGGCCCCGCCCGCGCCCACCAGCGTGTGCAGCTCGTCGATGAACAGGATCACGTTCCCGTCGGTCTGCGTTTCCTTGAGCACCGCCTTGAGACGCTCTTCGAACTCGCCGCGGAACTTCGTGCCGGCGATCAATGCGCCGAGGTCGAGGGCGATGACGCGCTTGCTCTTGAGGCTCAAAGGCACGTCCCCCTGCACGATCCGCAGGGCGAGGCCTTCAGCGATGGCGGTCTTGCCCACGCCCGGCTCGCCGATGATGACGGGGTTGTTCTTGGTCCTCCGGCTCAGCACCTGGATGACGCGCTTGATCTCCTAGTCGCGTCCGATGACCGGGTCGAGCCTGCCGTCACGGGCCAGCGCGGTCAGGTCGCGCGTGTACTTCTTGAGCATGCTCTCGCCGGTGGCCTGGCCCTCGTAATCCACGCCGCTGGAGCGGATCTGCTGGAGGGCCCTCATGATGCCCTCCTCCGTGATGCCGAGGTCGCGCAGCGTGGCGCCGCCCGGGCCGTCGCCCTCGAGCAGGATGCCGAGGAGCAGGTGCTCGGTGCCGACGAAGGCGTCGCCCATGGCCTGCGCCTTCTGGCCGGCGATGTCGAGGGCGGCCTTGGCGCGCGGCGTCAGGTAGAGCTGGTCGCCGCCGACCGGGCCGCCCACGCGGCCAGCTCCGGCGGTCTGCACGTAGTGGTTGGCGCGCGCCATCGCGGTGCCCTTGTCGACGCCGAGCAGGCTGAAGATCTGCTCGACGACACCGCCGGGCAGGCTGAGCACGCCGATCAGCAGATGCTCGGTGCCGAGCTGGTTGCCCGGCCCGCGGCGTACTATGCCCTGCGCCGTCTCGAGCGCCTCGCGGGCGCGCTCCGAGAACTTGTTCATGTCCATACGGGTCCCTCACTCATGGTAGAGATCGTTCGAAAGGTCAGTCGTCAGCTGTCCTGATCGAGAGCGGATCCGACGGCACACAGGGCGCGTCGCGCATCGCTCTGGTCGTGTCGCCGGCGCGCCGCTCAGGCGTGCCGGCGGCGCCGGCCGATGTGTACGACCTGGCTTCTCGCCACCGGCACGAGGTCCCGGCGCTGCGAGCGCTCCACGCGCTCGACCTCGCGCCGCATGACCTCCGCCGCCTCGTCCAGCCGCTGCTGGAGCACCTGCATCTGTCGCTGCATCGCCTCGAGCTGCGCCTCCATGGCGAGGACGCGCTCAACCCCGGCGAGGTTGAGACCGAGCTCCGTGAGCTGCTGGATGCGGCGGAGCCGGTCCACGTCGTGCTGGGAGTAGCGGCGCGTCTTGCCGGCCGTGCGCTGCGGGCGCACGAGCCCGCGACGCTCGTACAGACGGAGCGTCTGCGGGTGCATGCCCGCCAGCTCGGCCGCGACAGAGATCATGAAGAGCGGCCTGTCGTTGTCGTCTGTCGGTCTCATGACGCGTCTCCGCTGTCGTCACTCCCGCCGCTCAGCTGGTGCTGCGCGGGTCCGCGAGCGTCGTCGCCAGTTGCTCGAACAGGCGCTTCTGCTCCTTGGTCAGCTTGCCGGGGATCTGCACCCGGAGCCTGACGAGAAGATTCCCGTGACCGCCCTTGAGCTTGGGCATGCCCTTGCCTTTGAGACGGAGCGTGCGTCCGTCCTGGCTCCCGGGCGGCACCTTGAGCGACACGCGTCCGCCGCCCGGCGTCGGCACCCTGACGGTGGCGCCCAAGGCCGCCTCGGACACGGTGACCGGCACCTCGACGATCAGGTCGTCGCCGCGGCGCTCGAACAGGTCGTCGCTCTCGACGCGGACGCGGACGTACAGGTCGCCGGCTGGGCCGCCCCGCAGGCCGGCCTCACCCTTGCCCTTGATGCGGATCTTGCTGCCGTCTTTGACACCCGCCGGGATCTTGACGTTGTACCGGCGGGTCTTCGTCTGCACGCCGGTGCCGCGACAGGTCGGGCACGGGTCCTCGATGATCGTGCCCTGGCCGTGGCACCGCGGGCACGGCTGGCTGAGGGCGAACGGGCCCTGGTTGCGGGCGATCATGCCGCGGCCCTCGCACTCGGGACAGACTTTGGGCGTGGTCCCCGGCCTGGCGCCGCTGCCGCGGCAGGTCTCGCACGTGTCCTGCTTCTCCACGGGGACGCGCACGGTGACGCCCCTCAGCGCGTCGTCGAAGGAGACGGTCACGTCGGCCTGCAGGTCGGCGCCCCGCTCGGCCTGCCTGCGGCGGCCGCGCCCGGCGCCGCCGGCCGCCCCGCCGAAGAGATTGCCGAGGATGTCGCCCAGGTCGCCCACGTCGAACTGGGCCCCGCCCTGCTGCTGCCACTGCTGGAACATCCGGGGATCGAAGCCCTGGTAGCCGCCGGCGCCCGGCCGGAAGCCACCCCCCGCGCCCGGGCCGAACGCGCCGAGGCGGCTCAGCTCGTCGTACTGCATGCGCTTCTCGGGGTCGGAGAGCGTCTCGTAGGCCTCGTTGACCTCCTTGAACTTCTCCTCCGCCGCCTTGTCGCCCGGGTTCTTGTCGGGGTGGTACTGGCGCGCCAGCTTGCGGAAGGACTTCCTGATCTCGTCCTGCGAGGCGTTCTTGGATACGCCGAGTGTCTGGTAGAAGTCAGCCATCTCCGCCTGCTACCGCGCCACGATCACCTTGGCCGGGCGCAGCAGCTTGCCGTGCAGCAGGTAGCCGCGCTCGAGCACCTCGGTGACCGTGCCCTCGTCGTACTCGTCGGACTCCTGGGCCACGATCGCCTCGTGGTACTCCGGGTCGAACGTGGTGCCCGGCTTGACCTCGATCTCCTCCAGGCCGTGGCCGGCCAGCGTGCCGCGCAGCTGCTCCGCGACCAGATTCAGGCCGGCGAGCAGCTGGCCCTCCTCGTGCTTGTCGGCGGCCTCCAGGGCGCGGCTGAAGTTGTCCATGACCGGCAGCAAGGACTCGACGACCGTCTCGGCGGCGCGCAGACGCAGCTCCTCGTTGTCCCGCTGCACGCGCTTGCGATAGTTGTCCCACTCGGCCTTGAGCCGCCGCAGGTGGTCGAGGTAGTCGTCGCGCTCCCTGGTGACCGCGGCGAGCTCGTCGGCGATCGTCGGGGCCGCCGCCTCCGAGGTCTGATCTTCCGCGGCCTGCGCGTCCGGCGCCGCCGTCTCCGCGGCCTGCGCGTCCTCGGTCGCGTCCTCGGTCTGCGTGGAGGCCTCGGTCCGCTGAGCGGCCTTCGCCGCAGCGGCCTCTGCGGTCTTCCCGCGCTTCCGGTCGTGTTTCGTGTGCTTCCTGTCCGTCATGTCCGTTCTCTGTCTCGTCGCTGTGCGACGCGTCTGCTGCGAGGGGGCGGGCCCCGGCGGGGCGGTGACGCTGCGTCACCCGCCCCGCCGGCCCGCGGCCGTCAGCTCTGCGTCGCCTCGGCCTTCGAGGCGTCGACCGTCTTCTTGGCCTTGACCTCGATGCGCTTCGGCCTCTCCTCCTCGGCCTTCGGTACCGTGACGGTCAGGATGCCGTCCTCGTACGCGGCCTGGATCTCGTCGGTCTTCACGCCCTGGGGCAGTGCGAGGCTGCGCTGGAAGCTGCCGAAGCGGCGCTCCACGCGGTAGTACCTCTCGTCCTCTACCTGCTCCTCGAACTTGCGTTCGCCCTTGATGGTGAGCACGTTGTCCTCGACCTCGATCTCGAAGTCGTCGGGGTCCATGCCGGCGAGCTCGGCCTTGAGGACGACGGCATCCTTCTTGTCGAAGACGTCCACCGCCGGCAGCCAGCTCTCCTGGCGCCCGCCCCAGACCTGATCCACGAGCCGGTTGAACTGGTTCTGGACCTGAGTCATCTCACGGAACGGGTCCCATCTGATGATCGCCATGGTCGACACCTCCTCTGTGTCCTCTCGAGGCGGGAGCGGCCGGCGAACGCCGCCCCCGCCGGTACAGTTGCGTTCCGTTACTTGGTCTCGTCGTCGTCGATGACCTCGTAGTCGGCCTCCTCGACGTTCTCGTCTTCCTGGGAGCGGCCGGCGCCGTCACCGGACGCGGCGGCCTGCTCCTGCTGCGCCTGCTGGTACACGGCCTCCGCGAGCTTGTGCGAGGCCTGCATGAGAGCGTCGCTCTTGGCCTTGATGGCGTCGATGTCGTCGCCCTCGAGCGCCGTCTTGAGCTCGCTCGCCGCGGACTCGATCTCGGCCTTCGTCGAGCTGTCCACCTTGTCGCCCATGTCGCGCAGCGACTTCTCGGTGCTGTACAGCAGGTTCTCGGCGCTGTTCTTGACGTCGGCCACCTCGCGCGCCTTGCGGTCCTCGTCGGCGTGCGCCTCGGCGTCCTTCATCATGCGCTCGATGTCCTGCTCGCCCAGTCCGCTGGACGCGGTGATGGTGATCTTCTGCTCGTTG
>JAAZAR010000132.1 GCA_012514235.1 Actinomycetota bacterium | reverse complement strand
TGGCTCGACCGAAGCCGCAGGAGCGGTGGATCGCGGGCGGGAGGTGCTACGATGCCGCTCGGAGAAGGGGGAGCATGGACGGAGGGACGGCCTTGACCAGCGCGTCCTTTTCATGGAAGCGCGAGGTTGGCGAGAGCGCCGACACCTTCGTCGCCGACGCCACGGTCAGCTACGACAACATGATGAGCGGCAACACCTTCAGCGCGGTCGTACCGGCCGTGAGCCGCAGCTGCCAGATCACCGCCACTTGGGCCGGCAACGCTGACTACCTTGCCTCCAGCTCCTGGATGTTCGCGGGCGTGAGGCCGAAGCTCAAGTTGGTGGCGAAGACGGCCACCCCACGCAAGCCGAAGTTCTACATCACCGTCTCACCTGAGCAGCCCTTCTACCAGTTGCCGCTGCAGAAGCCTCCGTTCCTCGCCGACGTGCAGTGCCGCGTGCACGGCGTCTGGACAGATTTCCCAGGCGAAGTCGGAGTCGCCGGCTCCGACGGCAAGACCTCGTGGATGTACGGCTACTACGGCGTGAAGCCCGGCAAGTACCTGATCCGCGCTCACTTCAGGGGCACCAACTACAATGTCGCGGGCTACTCGGCTGCGCAGCGCATCGTCGTTCGGTGATCGAGTGAGCCGAGTCGCTTGGACACGCTGTAACGGGACGTAGCTGCCACACCGCCGGTGCGGCGAGCCGATCAACCTGCGGCGGCGTTCAGAGCACGATCCGTGCTCGGCCTGATGCCGTCATCTCAAGTCCAACGGCCAAAACGCCCGCTGCGAGGCTCTTTGCGACGATACTGTGCCTAAGGAGCCATCCTCAACTCTGGCGGCGCAGTCCCCCGAATGCTCGGGGATCGACGTCCGCCATCGCGCAGGGGCTCACTGGGGCAGGCGCGAGTCTCCCCGAGTGCGGTCCTGGGGGTGACCATGGGGAGGTGGGTCAGTGCCTGACATCCGCGGTGCGTCGCGAACCGGCAGCAACGACGACCCGGCCGCGTCCGCCTCGGGCTCTCTCCTTGGACGCCTCCGGTATCTGACGAAGGGCGAGGTGAGTGCGGACGGAAGGACGGTGCTGCGGTCCGGCGACGCCGGCCCCGAGGAGTACTACCGCGACCGCTGGCGGCACGACCGCGTGGTGCGCTCCACGCACGGCGTCAACTGCACGGGCTCCTGTTCCTGGTGGGTCCACGTGCGGGACGGGATCATCTCCTGGGAGACCCAGGCGACCGATTATCCGGAGACATCGCCGGACATGCCTGCAGAGGAGCCCCGCGGCTGCCCGCGCGGGGCGACCTTCTCCTGGTACACGTATCAGCCCGGGCGCGTGCGGTACCCCTACATGCGCGGCGCCCTGCTCGAGATGTGGCGCGAGGCGCGGCAGGCCCACGACGACCCTGTCGATGCCTGGGCGAGCATCACCGGCGATCCGGCCAGAAGCGCCGCCTACAAGAACGCCCGCGGCCACGGCGGCTTCATGCGCGCGAGCTGGGAGGAAGCGCTCGAGCTCGCCGCCGCCGCACATGTGCACACGATCGAGCGGTGGGGGCCGGACCGCGTCGCGGCGGTGAGCCCGATCCCGGCCATGTCGCCGGTCTCTCACGCCTCCGGGTCGCGCTACGTCGCGCTCACCGGCGGCGTCCAGACGTCGTTCTACGACTGGTACGCAGACCTGCCGCCGGCCTCGCCCCAGGTCTTCGGCGACCAGACCGACGTGCCCGAGTCGGCCGACTGGTGGCACGCCGCCTATCTCATGATCTGGGGCAGCAACGTGCCCGTCACGCGCACCCCCGACGCCCACTTCATGGTCGAGGCGCGGTACGCGGGACAGAAGGTCGTCGTCGTCTCGCCCGACTACGCCGAGCACGTCAAGTTCGCCGACGACTGGCTGCCGGTAGCGGCAGGCACGGACGGAGCCCTCGCCCTGGCGATGGGCCACGTGCTCTTCAAGGAGTTCTACGTCGACCGAGAGGTGCCGTTCTTCAGCGACTACGCGCGCACCTATACGGACATGCCCTTCCTGGTCACGTTGCGGGAGCAGGGCGGCGGCCATACGCCCGACCGCTTCCTCACCGCGTACGATCTGGGGCAGCAAGTAGAAGGAGCGGAGTGGAAGACTGTGGTCTTCGACGCCGGGACGGGGGAGCCGGCCGTGCCCAACGGCTCGCTGGGCTTCCGGTGGTCCGAGTCCGGCGTCGGGCGCTGGAACCTGGGCCAGGAGGGGATCGAACCGGTGCTGACGCTGCTCGGGCACGGCTCCGAGACCGTCGAGGTCCTGCTGCCGCGCTTCGACGGCGACGAGCCCGGCGTGCTTCGCCGCGGCGTCCCGGCCAAACGCCTGGGCGGCCGGCTCGTCACCACGGTCTACGACCTGCTCCTCGCCCAGTACGGCGTCGAGCGCCCCGGCCTGCCCGGTGACTGGCCGACCGGGTACGATGACGCCCGGTCGCCCTACACCCCCGCGTGGCAGGAAGGCCTGACCGGGATCCCTGCGGCCGTCGCGACGCGCATCGCGCGCGAGTTCGCCCGCACTGCGGAGGTCACCGAGGGCCGCTCCATGATCATCCTCGGCTCCGGCGTCAACCACTGGTTCAACGCCGACATGAGCTACCGCACGATCATGACCCTGCTGCTGGCCTGTGGCTGCGTCGGCCGCAACGGCGGCGGCTGGGCCCACTACGTCGGGC
>JAAZAR010000093.1 GCA_012514235.1 Actinomycetota bacterium | reverse complement strand
CGGCCCGCTACTGCGTCAGTTCGTTCGCGAGCTGCTCGAGGAACAGGCCGACGTCCGTGACGATGCCGATGGCCTGGAAGGAGCCGCGGTCGGCCAGTTTGGTGACGACCGCGGGATTGATGTCGGCGCAGACGGTGCGGACTCTCGCCGGCAGCATGTTGCCCACGGCGATGCTGTGCAACATGGTGCTCAGCATGAGGCAGGCGCCTGCCTGCTGGGCGTAGCAGCGCATGTGGTACTGCGCCTGCATCACGTCGGTGATCACCTCGGGCATGGGACCGTCGTCGCGGATGCTGCCGGCCAGGACGTACGGGGTGCCCGTCTTCGTGAGGGTGTACATCAGGCCGCCGGTCAGGATGTCCTTCTCCACGGCGGCCTTGATGCTCCCTGCGCGCCGGATGGTGTTGATGGCGCGCAGGTGATGCTCGTGTCCGCCCGGCACCGGGACGCCCTCCTCGAGGTTGATCCCGAGAGACGTGCCGTACAGGTTGCTCTCGATGTCGTGGGTGGCGATGGCGTTGCCGCCGAACACGCAGCCCACGTAACCGGCCTCGATGAGGCGGGCCAGCTGCGGCGCCGCCCCGGTGTGCACCACGGCGGGGCCGACCACAGCGATCGTCAGTCGGCCCTCCTCCTTGACCTGCCGCAGGATGTGCGCCACCTCGTGGACGATCTGCGCCTTGGGCTTCTCCGAGCTGACGGCGCTGGCCATGAACTCGAACGGCTGGCTGTCCCGCGGCCGTTCGAGCGGCAGGACGCGGATGCCGCGATGGCCGGTGACGAAGAGGTCGCCGGCCTTCACGGCGCTCATCGCCACCGTCTCGGCCCGGCGGGTCTCGACGTCCACGCGGATGCCGCAGTCCATCTCCGGGTGCTCGACGCGCACCCACTCGCCGGCGACCCTGACGAACGTGACGAGGTTGGTGGTCGAGTAGAAGGCGTCAGGGAAGACGCCGTCCATGTCCGCAGCCTGGAGGACGGCGTCCTGCGGCTTGACGGCGACGACGCCGAACTCGGTGATCGCCGTCATGATCTCGTCCAGGTGTGCGGCGTCGCGGCCGTAGATCCGCATCACCGCGTGCGACGGGTCGTCCTTCATCCGGCCGACCTCGAAGGTGAGCATCTCGAACTCCCCGTCGAGGTCCATCACCTCGTCCATGATGTGCGGCATCATGAGCGAGTCGATGAGATGGCCTTCGATCTCGACGTCTTCGTATGGCATCTCGGGCATTCGCGCCTCCCGTGGATTGCGAGGGATGTCAGTCTACTCCTAGCCCGCCCCACATCGCCGCGGCAGCGGCAGCGCGGCGTCGTCGTCCTCAGCCGCGCGCGGCCGACCGGATGCAGGGCGCCGCAGCCGGGCCGCGGTCTTGACCTCCCATCGCCGGCTGCCTATGGTCGCGGACATGGAGGCAGCGCCCACCGCAACACCATCTGCACCGGGGGGAGAGGCATGAGAGCCCACACATGGCCGGGAAGCCGGTTCATCAAAGCATCGCTCGCACTGGTCCTCCTTTTGCTCCCGGCCGCGTTCGCCGCGGCGGCGGCGGCCTCGTCCGCCAGTCCGTCCCGCGCGGAAGACGAGCCGGTCGTCAACTGGACTTGGCTCGGAATGGGGCTGGGCGGCGCCATCATCCTGCTCGTCCTCATGTACCTGATGGCGCGGTTCGTCGGGAGCCGACAGAAGAGAGACTGACGGCGGCGGCAGAGCCGCCTTCCGTTGGCCGATGCTAGCATCGGAGCGGGGATCGGGAGCCGTCCGGACCAGGAGGTGGGACCTTGTCGCGCACGACCGTCCTCATCGTCGCCGTCGTTGCGACGCTCGTCGCGGTGGTCGTGGTGTTCGCGGCCTGGCGCCCCTTCGCGGAGGACGACACCGTGAGGACGCGTGCCCTCGGCGTGTGGGAGGAGTCCGCGAGCACGAACCCGGTCAGGATGACCGTCAGCTCCAGGGACAGCGCAGCAAACGGGGACGACGACGCCGAGTACTGGGTCACCTATCCACGCATGTCGGACACGCCCTTCCCGGCCCGGCTGGAGGGCGAGCGGATCCAGGTCTTCGACGCGGAGCAGCGGGAAGCGCTGTGGTCCATCGTCTACGACAGCGGAGCCGACGCGCTCATCGTGACGCAGCCGGGCGGCGGCGACTCGTTCGTCCTCCGCCGCATCTCGGAGTGAACCCGGCCGGCGCCTCGCCAGACCTCGTTCACGCCCGGTCCCGTCCGGCGCCCGCGGCGCCGCCCGCCGCATCCTCGGCGGCGCTCCCCTCCTCCGCCTCGATCTCCCGGACGATCGCCTTGCTCCCCGGGAGCAGCTCGACGATGGACACCCCGGCGAGCATCAGCGACCCTCCGACCAGCAGGCGCCACGTCACGCTGTCCATGCCGGCGACGATGCCGGCGACGGCCGCGAACACGCTCTCGAACCCGAGCAGGATAGCGGCGTGCGTGGAGGTGGTGTGGCGCTGTGCCCAGCTCTGGATGAAGAACGCGTAGATGGTGCCGCTGAGCGCCGTCCACACCACCACGGCCCACACCTGCCACGGCAGGTCGAAGGTGACCTGCACCACGAACGGCGTGATGACGACGAGGGCCACGGTCGACACCGCCATCTGGGTGAAGGCCAGGGTGGTCGGCCTGACCTGGGGGGCGAAGAACCCCGTGGTCATGATGTGCAGCGCGTAGAAGAACGTGCCGGCCAGCGTGATGGCATCGCCCCAGCGGATGGTGAAGTCGCCCTGGAGGCTCAGGGCGCCGAGGCCGACGGTGGCCACCACGGCGCCGATGATCTGCCAGCGCCCGGGTGAGCGGCGGGCGACGAGCCAGTACAGGAACGGGACCATGGCGACGCTCATGCCGGTGATGAAGCCGCTCACGCCGGGGGAGGTGCGCTGCAGGCCGACGGTCTGCAGGATCAGGGCGGTCAGGTAGAACGCCCCGAGCAGACCGCCCCGAGCCCAGTCGCCGCGCGACGAGCCGAGCCAGCTGCGCGGCTGCACGACGGCGAAGATGCCCGTGGCGACCAGGTAGCGCAGCAGCAGGTAGAGAACCGTGCCGGCGACGATGCTGCCGGCGGCGAGCTCGGTGGTGCGCTCGACGACGTCCTTGATGAAGACGAAGTTGCTGCCCCAGAAGATGGCGACGCTGAAGAGCAGCACGTCCGCGACGAGCGCCCTGCGGCGCGAGGAGTGCGTGCTGAGCTCGGGCGTCGCCATCGACGCCATCCTATCGGACCGCCGCCGATCCCTCCGCGGCCCGTCGTCCGGGCCGGTCACTCGGCCGCTTCGGCCGCGACCGCCGAGATCGCCACCAAGGGCTGTGTCGGGGAACCGCGATCCCCCGACGCCCGCCAGGTGGCGCCGCCGTCGGCGGTCGCCAGGAGCGGCCGGCTCTCCGTCGTCGCCAGCACGTGCGCCGCGTCCGCCGCAGCGACTGCCAGCGGGTGACCGGCCGGCACCGGCTGCAGCGCCCAGGTCCGGCCGCCGTCCGCCGTAGCGATCACGCCCGCGGCGCAGGTGACCCACAGATGGTCCTCACCGGCGCAGGCGATCTGACGTGCCTGCAGGGCGCCGGGTCCGGCGGGTGGCAGGTCCAGGGTCAACCTCCGCCACGTCGACCCGGCGTCGTGCGTCGCCAGGACCAGGGGGTCGCCGGTCTGCGTGTCCCAGCCGGCGACCCAGAGGCGCCCGGCGTCGCCGGCTGCGACGCCGACGAGCACCGTCATGGGCAGCGTGCGGCGCAGTCTCCACGTGCGACCACCGTCGCGGGTCGACCAGACCCGGTCCAGCGCCACGAGCACCCCGCGACGCTCGTCGGCGAAGGCGACGTCCACGAGCTGAGCGGCGTCGAAGCGGCTGCGCCTCCAGGTCTCCCCGCCGTCGTCGGTCCGCAGGAGGACTGAGGCGACCGGCTCGCCGGCCGCCCCCTGCGCCTCTCCCACGACGCAGACACGGCCGGCACCGACCGCAGCGACGGCCTTGACGATCATGGGCGCCTGCTCGACCACCGTCCAGCCGGTGCCGCCGTCGGTGGTCCTGAGCACCGTCCCCGCGTCGGTGGCGAGCCACCCGGTGCTCGCATCCGCGAACGCCACGTCCACCCCGCGCTGGGGGAGGAAGAACGGCTGCCGCTTCCACACCGCGCCTCCGTCGGAGGTCGCGAGGATGACGCCCGGCTCCCCGACAGCCCAGGCGTGGACACCGGGAGCCGGCGATGGCGGCGTCCCGAAGGGCGGCTCCGGCTTCTCGCCCGCCGCGCCACCGCAGGCGGCCACACCGCCGAGCGCGGCCAGCGCCGCCAGGACGACCGCGGCGCGCGCGAGCCGGCGTCGCCGGGTGCTCATCGGAAGGCCTCGACGGGCGGCCGGGACCGATCCACGGCCGTCACGGTCTCGATGCCCGATGCCCTCGACCCGGGGAGCGCGACGTCGCGCGACGATCCGTCTTCCCGGTCCCAGTCCACTCGCCCTCCGGACCCCTCAGGTGGTCCACCCCCAACCAGGGCCAAGCGTACCAGAGACGGCGTCCGGCGCCAGGGCCTCGGACCGGGCTCGCGCCGCGTGGTCCGGCGAACGGTGCGCGGCATGACCGCGGCCAGCAGGACGGCCGCGACGACGTGCCGCCACACCAGGTACGTCATGGGGCCGGTCTCGGCGATGGCGTCCTTGATGACGACGAAGTTGAGGCCCCAGAGGAGGGCGACGCCGAGCAGCGCCGTGTCCGCCAGGAGCGCACGGCGCTTGTCCGGCGGCGCGTGAGGAGGCGCGCCGCTCACGCCGCGCCGCACCAGCGCAGGACGGTGAGCGCGACGGCGGCGCAGAAGTCCACGAGACCGTCGACGCTGACGCGCTCGTCCACGGCGTGCGCAGTGTCGAAGCCGTCCGGGCCGAAACTGAACGTGGGCGTGCCTGCCCGGGTGAACGTGGCGGCATCGTGCCAGCTGTTCAAGCCCGCCGGCTTGCCACGCCGGCCGAGCGCGGCGGCGCAGCCGAGCGCGCACGTCACCAGCGGGTGGTCGGCCGGTATCTCGGCCGGCACCACGTCGTCCGACCAGGAGAAGGTGAGGGGATGCTCCTCGAACCACGGGTCGTCGGCGACGGCCGCCGTCAAGCGGTCGATCACCTCGGCCTCGACCGCCCGTCCCGTCCCATCGGCGTCCACATGCTGCGGCAGGTAGGTGATGTCCGCCGTCACGGAGCAGGAGGCCGGGATGGTCACGATCCACGTACCCCCCTTGACCACCGTCGGCACGATGTCGCCCGGCGCGAGCAGCGGGTGTGCATGATCGGGGCGCGCCCTCCATTCCTCGCGGAGCGCGCCCATCGCGTTCAGCACGGGCACCAGCTTCTCGATGGCGTTGACGGCCCCGCCAGTCCGCCAGTCCGGTTGCGGCATCTCGGCGTGGCCGGCGCGGCCGGCGACGGTGATCGTGGGCGTCACGGTGCCGCGGCAGCTCACCCAGGCGTCGAAGGACGTGGGCTCGGCGGCGATGCCGGCGTCGGCCTTGACGCCGTGCTGCACGCAGCGCAGCCCCCCGACGCCGGACGACTCCTCGTCGGTGTCCGTGCAGAAGACGACGTCGCCGGCCAGCCGGACGCCCTGGCGGTGCAGCACCTCCAGGGCGACCACGAGGCCGGCGATGCCGCCCTTCATGTCGTTGGCGCCGCGTCCGTACAGGTACCCGTCGCGCTCGGTGAGGACGAAGGGATCGCACGCCCACCGCTCGCGCGGCTCGACGTCCACCGCGTCGATATGCCCGCTGAGCAGGATGCTGCGGCCGCCGCCCGATCCCGGCAGCGCGGCGGCCAGCTGCGGCCGGCCGGCGAAGTCGAGTCCGGCCGGCGTGAAGCGATCGCCGCCTCCCGTGGGCTCCGGCTCCCACAGGTCCGTCTCCGCGCCCATCGCCTGAAGACGCGCGGCGAGCAGCCGCTGCAGCCGCTCCTCGTCGCGGGCGGGGTCGCCGGGCAGCCGGGCCGTGGTGTCGCAGGCCACCAGTTCCGCCACCAGACCCGTCAGCTCGTCCTTCGCGTCACGCACGGCGCCGACCACACGTTCCTCGAGCGCTGACTGCAGCTCCACGAGCCGACCTCCTCCTGATCATCGGACTCGCGCCGCACCGGGCTTACAATGGCTGCGGAGCGACGCCGTGATGGGACAGCACAGCCGACTGAGGCGGCTGTGCCACCGGCGCACCCACATTCTACGCCGGTCGTAGACCATCAGGAGGGGGCATGGGCGAGCTCAGCGACACCAAGATCCGCGTCATCAAGGGCGACGAGGTCATCTGGGAGGAGGCGCTGACCAACCCGGAGGAGACGGATCCGCCCGGCCGGGAGTGCACGGCGGCCATGTCTGCGGACGACAAGTTCAGCTTCGGACTCTGGAAGCGCGACGTGCAGCGACGCCACTTCGAGCGCCCCTACCACGAGGTCGCCTACATCATCGAGGGGGAGGTCGAGGTCACCGACGAGGACGGCGAGGTGCACGTGGCCGGCCCCGGCGACATCCTCATCACGCCCAAGGGCAGCAAGGGATTCTGGAAGAACCTCACGCCCGTGAAGAAGGTGTGGGGGATCTACGAGGAGACGGAAGCCAACCTCAGCGCGTACATCGGACCGGGCGGATTCTGAGTCTTCTCCGTTCCCGCGGACAGGACCGTCTTCCCCCTGTCCCCTGTCCGCCGGACCAGATACGATGCCCTTTCGAGACGCGACCATCTCCGGAGGGGGGACATGGCCCGGGCGTGCCAGGGGTGCGGGCGCAGCAACGACGACGACGCCAGCTTCTGCCAAGGGTGCGGCGCGCCCCTCGCGGAGGCGCCGGTCCGGGCGGCCGTGCCTCCTGACGTCGGCGGCCACTCCCGCATCTGGATCGTCGCGATCGTCGTCGCGGTGATCGTCGCCATCGTCGCCGTGGCGGCCACGGCGTACTTCACAGACGGCGGCGGCGGTACGAACGCCGGGCTCTCGCCGGCGCCGTCCGCCGAGCCCACCGTGGCCGTCTCGCCGGCGCCGGAGGTCGAGAGGTACCTCGCCGGCGCCGTCGGCCCCAGGGCCGACCGCCTCGCGACCATCTCCGCCGACGGCGCGGTCACGCCGATCGGCCGGTTCAGCGGCGGGCAGATCCGGCAGATCGCCTACTCGCCCGACGGAGCCCGGCTGGCGTGCGTCGCCGGCACGCTCAGGCGCAGCGAGCTCTGGGTGTACGAGACCTCGAGCGGCGCGGCCAAGCAGGCCACGGCAGCCGCGCCCCGCGTCGTTGCCGTGGACAGCGTCGCCTGGCTGTCGCCCACGGAGCTGCTCATGGCCGGGCACACGGAGAAGCCCGAGGCCACCGGCCAGAACGGCGCACTGCTCGTCTACGATGTCGGGAGCGGAGAGTTCTCCCCCCTGTCCGATGCCGCCGGAGTACCGCTGCGCGGCGTCGCCGTGAGCGCTTCGCGCGACGGCGGCAGGGTCGCCTTCGTCACCTACACGGACGCCAGGACCGACGAGCAAGGCATGGCGAGCGCCACCGAGCGTCTTCAGCTGCTGGACCGTGCCACCCGGCAGATCACCCAGCTGGGGGAGAACGAGGCGTTCTTCGACGTCGACGCCCGCGCGTTCGACGAGCCGCTGCTCTCACCAGACGGCGAGGCCGTCATCTACCGTCGAGCGGGCAGCGACGTCGGCACCAGCTACACGGTCGTCGACGCGGACGGCGCCCGGCTGATGGCCGCCAAGGAGGCGACGTTCCCCGCCGGCTACGCGTGGCATCCCGACGGCACCAGGGTGGTGTTCACCGGGCACCCCGTCAAGCCGGGCGCGGACGGATCCGGTGTCGGTCCGGCCGTCTTCTGGGTGTTCGACACCTCGACACGGCAGACGCAGGTGCTCGCGCGCCAGGACGGCGCCATGGTCCAGGACCTCTCCTGGTCACCGGACGGAGAGACGATCGCGTGGGCCGGCTACGACCAGGACCACTTCCGGACGGGCACCCTGTACCTCATGCCGTCCACGGGCGGGCGTTCCCGGGCCTTCGTCAAGCAGGCGATCTCACCGGTCTGGGCTCCGGACACGGCGCCGTCGCTCGTGACCGCACCCGGCTCCTGAGGCAATGCGAGGGGCGACTGCCCGGCGGCCGCGTCGCGGCCGCCGGGCAGTCGCCCTCATCCCGCCGGAGAGCAGGTGGAAATGACTCCACAGCCCCTCCTGGAGGTTGCCCGTCTATTCTTGTGCCTCTACACTCAAGCGGCACTCTCCGCCCCGTTCGTTCGACAGGTCGCGGCGGGCAACCACCGTTGCCTGGCCTGGCCGAAAGGACAAGTCGCCACGATGACGAGCAGCACCCTCTCCCTCGCCACCGAGATCGAGGCTGCCACAGGAGTCAACCCCGCTACCTGCTACCAGTGTGGCAAGTGCTCAGCGGGGTGCCCGATGGCCTCGGAATCGGATCTGCGGCCGCACCAGGTGATGCGCCGCGTGATGTACGGATCGCGCGAACAGACCTTGCGCGACGAATCCATCTGGCTCTGCCTCACCTGCGAGACCTGCAGCGCCCGCTGCCCCAATGCATGCGATCCCGCCGGCGTCATCGACGCCCTGCGTGAGATCAGCATCGAATCCGGAATGGCGACCATGCCCCGGACGATCAGCGCCTTCCACAAGTCCTTCCTCGAGCAGATCCGCACCAACGGCAGGCTCCACGAGGTCGGACTCGTCGTGGGTTACAAGCTGCGCAGCGGTGCGCTCATGAACGACGTGACCAACACCCCGGGCCTGATCTCCCGCGGCAAGATGGGCTTGCTGCCCGACAAGATCAAGGGAGTCGCCGAGGTCAAACGCATCTTCGACAAGTGTGGGGTGACCCTATGAGCACGGTCGTCGACGCCGCCCGGGCGCCGTCCGTCCCGACGCCGTCCGCCGGTGTGCTGGCCTACTACCCGGGCTGCTCCCTGCACGGCACCGAGCCCGAGTACGACGAGAGCCTGCGGGCCGTCGTCGAGGCGCTCGGCATCGCCGTCGCCGAGATCCCGGACTGGAACTGCTGCGGCGCCAGCAGCGGCCACACCACCGACCACCTGCTGGGCGTGGCCTTGCCGGCCCGCAACCTCGCCCTGGCCGAGGCCGCCGGGTTCGACCGCGTGCTCGCGCCCTGCGCCGCCTGCTACAACCGTCTTGCGTCGGCCCGCATCGCCGTCGCCGAGGACGCAGAGGTGCGCGAGAGGATGCCGGACATCCTCGGTCGCGAGTTCGCCAACTCCGTCGAGGTGCTCAGCGTCCTGAACGTCCTTCGGGAGGCCGCCGCGGACATCGCCCAGCGGGCGGCCGCTCCGCGACCCACACCCAACCCCATCGTGGGGGCCAGGCTCGCCTCCTACTACGGCTGCCTGCTCGTGCGCCCGCCGGAGGTCAGCGGCGGCGACGATCCGGAGCAGCCGATGTTCATGGACGAGATCGTCCGCGCCTGCGGCGGCGAGGCCATCGACTGGAACATGAAGGTCGAGTGCTGCGGCGGCGCCTTCAGCGTCAGCCGCACATCGTCGGTGCTGCGCATGGGCCGCGCGATCATCGAGGACGCGCGGCGCAACGGAGCCGAGGCCATCGTCGTGGCCTGCCCGCTCTGCCACACCAACCTCGACCTGCGTCAGAAGGCCATGGAATCGCGCGGCGAGGCCAGGATGCCGGTGCTGTTCATCACCCAGGTGGTGGGCCTCGCCCTCGGGCTGCCGCCCGAGACCCTCGGCCTGAAGCGCCACTTCATCGCCACCGAACCGCTCCTCGCCGATCTGAGCGTCCGCGCAGCGCAGCGCGTCGCGGACGAGAAGAAGGCGGCGGAGGAGAAGGCCGCCAAGGCCGCCGCCCGGGCGGCGAAGGCGGCGGAAGCCAAGAAGGCGGCCGAGGCCGCGCCGGACGCCGGAGGTGACGCATGAGCCGTATCGGCGTCTTCGTCTGCCACTGCGGCGAGAACATCGGCCGCACCGTCGACTGCGCCGCGGTCGCCGAGGCCCTCAAGGACCATCCGGGCGTGGCCCACGCGGAGGACTACAAGTACATGTGCTCCGATCCCGGCCAGGCCCTCGTCAAGAAGGCCATCGAGGAGAAGCATCTCACCGGCGTCGTCATCGCCGCCTGCTCTCCGCACATGCACGAGAAGACCTTCCGTCGCGCGGTCGACCAGGCCGGCCTCAACAAGTTCATGTGCGAGATGGCCAACATCCGCGAGCACTGCTCCTGGATCCACGAAGACAGGGACGACGCCACGGCCAAGGCCATCGACATCGGCCGCACGATCATCGAGAAGGTCAAGCACAACAAGCCGCTCGAGGTCATCAAGATCCCGGTCACGAAGCGCGCCATGGTCATCGGCGGCGGCATCGCCGGCATCCAGGCGGCGCTCGACATCGCCGACGGCGGCCACGAGGTCATCCTCGTCGAGAAGAGCGCCTCCATCGGCGGCCACATGAGCCAGCTCAGCGAGACGTTCCCCACCCTCGACTGCTCGCAGTGCATCCTCACCCCCCGCATGGTCGAGGCGTACCAGCACCCGAACATCAAGCTCTACACGTGGAGCGAGGTCGAGAAGGTCGACGGGTACATCGGCAACTTCGAGGTCACCGTCCGGCGCAAGGCACGGACCGTGAACGAGGATCTCTGCAACGGCTGCGGCGACTGCCAGGCCGTGTGCCCCAGCAAGAAGATCCCGAGCGAGTTCGACGCCGGGCTGAGCAACCGCACCGCCATCTACGTGCCGTTCCCCCAGGCGGTGCCCAACATCCCGGTGCTCGACCGGCCGAACTGCAGCCTGTTCAAGGGCCGTGCCAAGGGCCTCAGGAAGGACGCCTGCGGCAAGTGCAAGGAGGCCTGTCTCAAGAACGCGATCGACTACGACACCGAGGACACGTTCGTGACCGAGGAGGTCGGGGCGATCGTCGTGGCCACCGGCTACAAGCTCTACGACGTCGGCCGCGAGCAGCCGGAGGGCCTCAAGGGCTACGGCGAGTACGGCTACGGAGACGACCCCGACATCATCGACGGCCTGCAGTTCGAGCGGCTGGCGTCCGCCAGCGGACCCACGGCCGGCGAGATCCTCAGGCCGTCGGACGGCAAGGAGCCCAAGACGGTGGTCTTCGTCCACTGCGTGGGCT
>JAAZAR010000163.1 GCA_012514235.1 Actinomycetota bacterium | reverse complement strand
GCCTTGGGCGGCGCGACGATGAGGCCGCGCTGACCCTTGCCGATGGGTGCGACGAGGTCGATGATGCGCTGCGTCAGCTTCTCGGGCGCGGTCTCCAGACGCAGGCGCTCCTGCGGGTAGAGCGGCGTCAGGTTGCCGAACTCGACGCGACCGGCGGCATCGTCGACGGACAGTCCGTTGACCGAGTCGACCTTGACGAGCGCGTTGTACTTCTGGCGGCCCGACTGCTCGCCCTCGCGCGGCTGCTTGATCGAGCCGACGACGGCGTCGCCCTTGCGCAGGTTGTACTTCTTGACCTGACCGAGCGAGACATAGACGTCACTGGCGCCGGGCAGGTAGCCGGTGGTGCGCACGAAGGCGTAGTTGTCGAGGACGTCGAGGATGCCCGCGATCGGGATGAGGACGTCGTCCTCGGTGATCTCGGTCTCGAACTCGTCCGAGGCTCCGCCCTGACCGCGACGCTTGTTGCGCTGGCGGTTGCGGCCGTTGCCCTGCTGCTGAGCCTGCTGGTCGTCCTCGCCGGCGTCCTTGTCGCCGCCCTGCTGACCGCCCTGGCCGTTCTGGCTGTTGCGGTTGCGGTTGCGGTTGCGGTTCCGGCTGCGGCGGCCACCGCCGGACTGCTGCTCGCCGCCGTCGCCCTCGCCGTCCTTGGTGTCGCCCTTGTCGGCATCCTCCGCGGCGGAATCGGCAGCCGCCTCGTCGCCGGTGGAGGCATCCGCCTCGGCGTCGTCGGACTTCGCCGCCTTGTCGGCGTTGTCGCCCTTCTCGGCCTTGCTGCTCTTGCGCTTCTTGGAACCGCGGCCGCTCGACGGGGCCTTCTCGGCCGTCTCGGGCTGGGCCTCCGCATCGGCGGGCGCAGCTGCGCCCTCCTCGGCGACAGGCTCGGATGCCGCGGCGAACGCCGCCAGCACCTGCTCGGCGACCTCTGCGGTCACTGCCGAGGCCGGGCTCGCGGCGGGCGAGCCGAGCTCAGCGAGCTTGTCGAGCACAGTGCGCGAGTCGACGCCGGCCGCGGCGGCCAGCTCGTGCACGCGGCGGCGACGGCCGGTGGCCTTCTTCGCCGGCTTTTGTGCGGGCGCCGGCTCCTCAGCCGGAGCCTCGGCGACTGGAGCCTCTGCAGGCTCCTCGGCGGCGGGCTCCGCGGCGGGCGCCTCAGCCGGCTGCTCGGCCGCAGGCTCGGCGGCCGGGGCCTCCTCGGCGGGGGCTTCCTCCACGGGGGCCTCCGCGGCGGTGGTCTCGTCCGCGTCGGGCTGCTCGGCGGCGGCCTCAGCGGTCTCGACCGTCTGGTCTGTGATGTCCTGAACGCCGTCGGTGGCGTCGGACTGGATCTCGGAGATGGACTCCACGAGTTCTCCCTTGTAAACGTGTGATGTCAGCACTGCACGCGACGTTCGACACGACGAACGTCCGACCGCGCCACAGAAGTTCCGATCGAATCGGGTCCTTACAGGGGGGTCGTGCAGGGTTCGCAGATTGCGACGGAGGCCAGATTCACGAGCCGCGAGGCGGCTCCGTGGAACCCTCCGCTTGGTTCCTCACTGTACCACCCTTGACGTCGACGGCGAGCATGAGCGCTTCCCACGGGGTGTCGACGGCATGCGTCGCGACATCCGCCGCCTCCAGTCGCGAGCCGGGGCCGTCGGCGAGCACGAGCACGCTCGGACCGGCACCGGAGACCACAGCCGCGAACCCCTTCGCCCGCAGTGCGCGCACGAGTTCGAGCGTCTGCGGCATCGCCTGTGCGCGATAGTCCTGATGCAGCTTGTCCTCGGTGGCCGACAGCAGAAGCTCCGGGCTCTGCGTGAGCGCGGCGATGAGGAGTGCCGACCGCGACACATTGAACACGGCGTCCTCGCGCGACACCTGCAGCGGCTGCAGACTGCGGGCGAGCTCCGTCGACAGCGTGAACTCCGGCACGAACACGAGCGGTGCCACGCCGCGGTGCACGAGGAGCTTCTTGTGGGCGGGGCCGCGCTCGTCCATCCACGCGATCGTGAGCCCCCCGAACAGCGCCGGTGCGACGTTGTCAGGGTGCCCTTCGAGTTCCGTCGCG
>JAAZAR010000099.1 GCA_012514235.1 Actinomycetota bacterium | reverse complement strand
CTCCAAGACCTCCATCACCTCCGCGCGCTCGACTGGGTGAGCTCACTCACCCTCCCCTTGAGTGTGATCCATGTCCTGGCCATTCCTCCGACCGGCATGGTAGAACGAGCCAGCGGAGACTGGAGGTGCGGTGGGCGCACAGCAGCTCAGAGAGGCTCTCAAGCGAACCGGCGGCGCCGTCTGCGATGACTGCCTCTTCACGCCGGCCGGCTACAGTCGTCGTCAGGGCGTGCGATCGGCGTGCCGCCGTATGGCCTCGGCCGGTCTGGCCTCGCGCGGCTCAGGAGTGTGCTCCGAGTGCGGCCGGACGAAGACGGTCACGACGCTCTCGGCGCTTCCGGTAGTCAGCGGCCCCGGGAGCAGTGCGGACGCGGCGAGGGCCTGGACCTGGGAGGGGAACGTGCAGGCGCACATCGCTGCGCACCTCGCCCGTCAGGGCTTCGGTCTCCGGCAGGTCGTGGACACGGCCAGCAAGGCGCCCGGCGTCGACATCATCGCTGAGCGGGAAGGTCGCGAGCTCTGGATTACGGTCAAGGGGTACCCCGCCGGTACTGCTCGCACGAACCCGGCTACCCAGAGCCGTCACTGGTTCTCGCACGCGATGTTCGACGTCGTCCGCTACCGGACCGAGCGGCGGGACATCGATCTCGGCGTGGGACTTCCAGATTCCTTCGTAAGCTACGCCAACCTCGCGAAGAAGGCGGCCTGGCTGAAGGAGAGCGCTCCCTTCACGTTCTTCTGGGTCGCCGAGGACGGCTCTGTGAAGGAGGAGTGAGGCGTAGCCCTCGCTGTGCGTCCCACCCTCTGCGACGAGCCCGGGAAGACGGGCACTCCCGCGATTTCGGCAAGGCGGGCGCTCGGCGGCCGCACGGCGGCTGCGATCAGAGAACTGCTGCTCTACGCCCACGTCCGGGCGTCCGTGACGTCATCAAGACCTCCAGCACCGCGCGCCGCGGGGGCACACTGCGCGAGCGCAGCCACATAGCATCGGACCCTCAGCGCCGGCGGACTAGTACTTCTGACTATTGACAGGCTAACTGCAGCCCTGCGACTATGCACACCGGTTTGCTCGCACAACACTTGCCCGGCGACGCGGACGGCTGCGTCGCCCCGGGGCGGAAGGGGGGTCTCAGTTGTCGACGCTGCGTCACCGGATCGCAGGCCTGCCCGGCGTCCCCGCCGCGCGCCGCGCCCTCGGCGTCGCACCACCGCGTAGGCCGCGGCCCGCCGACTACCACCGCCCGATCAGGGAGCCGGCCGACTCCTGCTCGGTCATCCGCGACGTGCTGCGCCGGGGCGAGCCCGCCCTCATCGCGCGCATGGGCGGCTTCGAGCTCGAGTGCCTCATGCATCATCGCCGCGCCCGCCGGCGCCTGCCGCGGCGCCCCTACCCGGAGCACACCGTGCGCGTCATGGGCACCAACGCCGGCTACTTCCCGGTCTCCGACGAGACCCTCGACGCCTTCGTGCCTGTCTACCTCGACGCGATCTCCGCGGTCGACGTCATGGGCGTCTGGTTCAACATCGGCGAGGAGCTCGTCGTGCGGAAGGTCTGCCCGCGGGCCGAGCTCGTGCCGCTGTGGTGCATCGAGCCCTACTACCACGAGCTGCCCTGGAGCTGTGAGCTCGAGGGCCGCCGCGTGCTCGTCGTGCACCCGATGACCGAGTCGATCACCGCCCAGTACGCGCGCCGCGAGCTGCTCTTTCCGGAGAGCCCGGACGTGCTCCCCCCCTTCGAGCTCCTGCTCCTTCCGGCGGTGCAGTCGGCGGCCGGCGAGCAGCCGCCCTTCCGCGACTGGTTCGCGGCTCTCGCCAGCATGAAGGCGGCGATGGACGAGCTCGACTACGAGGTCTGCATCATCGGCGCCGGTGCCTACGGGCTGCCGCTCGCCGCCCACGCCAAGCGGCGCGGGAGGGTCGCCGTGCACATGGGCGGCGCCACCCAGATCCTCTTCGGCATCAAGGGCCGGCGCTGGGACGAGCACGCCGAGATCTCGCGGCTCTACAACGACGCCTGGGTGCGGCCGCGGCCCTGCGAGGTCCCGAGGGACGCCGCGGCGGTCGAGGGCGGCTGCTACTGGTAGGAGCGGCGCGAGGGAGAGGGGCCCCGCCTACTCTCCCGGCTGCGGGGCGCACCCCAGCCGCGCCAGGTAGGCATCGACCTCGCGGGCCGCGGCCTCGTCCGTGAAGCGCTCCGGCTCGAGCCGCGCCCGCGTGCGCAGACCGGGGTTGAAAGCGAACAGGGCCCGCGCCTCGGCCTCAGGGTCGGTCTCGGGCGGCGCCTCTGCGCGGGCGACCATCGCAGCGATCACGCCGGCGAGCTCGGCGCGCACCTCACGGTCGAAGCGGGCGAGCTCGGCGGCGAGCTCCGCTTCGCGGGCGGCCAGCGAGAGCAGCTCGAGCCAGGCCTCCGCCGGCGCCGGCCCCGAGCGCTCCAGGGCGAGCGCTTCGCAGAGCACGGCGCGCAGGGCGTCCCGGCCTTGAAGCCGCGCGCAGCAGGCGCGCACCTGGGCGAGCGCCCGTTCGACCGCGGCGTGCACGGCGTAGGCGACGAGCGCCCCCTTGCCGGCGAAGTAGTGGTCCACGGCGTCGCGCGACCAGCCCGCCTCGGCGCAGATGGCGCGCACGGTGGCGCCCTGCGCACCCTCGCGCGAGCACCCGCCAGAAGGCCTCGGCGAGCTCCGCCCGCCGGGCCTCGTGATCGACGATCTTCGGCAATTGCCTTTCCCTACCTGCCGACGGGCCGCAGCGGACCGCCGGCCTTCCTCCCCTCGCCGCAGAGTATATCCCTTTGGAGCGCGACCGGCCTCTTATTATGACCGTTGACAGGCGAACCACGGTGCTGTCAGAATGCGCCGGAAGTACAACGCTTGTCAGGTAAAGGCGATCGCTTCTCCCGCCCGCGCTTCGAGCGAGGGGGGGGTGCCCAGTCGCCCGCGCCTGCCCCGCTGGGGCAGCGCGCCCAGGGAACCTGCACGTCTCTGCGCGTTGCCGCTCGCCTTCGGAAGCTGGGCAAGCGAACACGAGCCGCGCGGAGATCTCCTCCGCCTGCGGCCCACGCACGGAGGATGGAGGGGTCCATGGTCCGCCGCTCACGCCGCACGCTCATCGGCATCGTCTCGCTCGCCCTGCTCGCTACGCTGGCCGCCTTACCTGCCGCACCCGCGGGGGCGAAGAAGTACGATGCGGGCAAGGCCACCGTGGTGCGCGAGCTCGAGGACCTGCGCACCGCCACCAGCGCGACCTACCTGCTGAGCAATGGCCTGCGGCGCACCAAGGTCTCCTCGACGCCGATCCACTTCAAGGACAAGAACGGCACCTGGCGGGAGTTCGATGCGGCGCTCGTCCCGAGCACGGAGAGCGGCGTGTTTACGGCCAAAGCGCTGCCCTTCGGCCTCGGACTTGCCGCAGAGCCCGCCGGCGGATCGGCAGCCACCCTCTATTCGGGCGGTTACGCGGTCGGTTTCGCGCTCGAAGGCGAGGCCGAGAAGGCCGGCTCGGCAAGCGGCAGCACCATGACCTACGCCGGCGTCGCCGAGGGCGCATCGAGCAGCTACGAGGTGCTCCCCGGCGGCCTTGAGCAGAAGCTCACCCTGACCTCCTCCTCCGCCCCGAACACGTACACCACAGTCGTCACTCACCCCGGCCTCGAGCTCCGCGCCGACAAGGCCGGTACCTTCGGCTTCTACGCCCGCGGGCAGAAGGACCCCCTTCTCGCACTCTCGAGCCTCACCGTCTTCGACTCAGCGAAGGGGGCCGGCGAGCTTCCCGCCTTCTGCGACGAGGCGAAGATGACCGTGAAGCCGGGCGCCGGCATCTCGACCCTCACCTACTCGGTCCCCGAGGAGTGGCTCGCTGACCCGGCCCGCGTCTACCCCGTGACCATCGACCCGATGGCCTACTTCCCGACCTATTACGCGGCGACCGACACCTCGGTGAGGTCAGCGAGCCCGAACACCTCCTACGGCACGCAGGCGAATCTCACCGTGGGCCCCGACGGCGCCGGCTACTGGCGCAGCCTCGTGCGCTTCGACCTCTCGCAGATCCCCTCCGACGCCTTCGTGTATGCGACCAGCCTCGGCCTCTACAAGTACTACTCGGGCGGCAGCAACGGTCAGACCACGGTCGCCCGCCTGAACCAGAGCTTCACCGGCTCTTCCACCTGGAACAGCCTCGGCCTCACCGTGAACAGCTTCCCGGCCGGCTTTGCCACGAGCCTCGGCACCGTGCCGGCGCAGGGCTCGACCGGCGGCTATGAGTTCTGGACCCAGGGCGTCGACTACGCGGTGCAGGACTGGATCGACGGAAGCCAGCCCAACTACGGCTTCGCCTTCTGGCAGAGCGAGTCGGGCTCGCAGGGCGCGGCCTACCTCTCGCGCTACCGCGCCCTTGAGTACGGCTCGTACCAGCCCTACCTCTGGATCGAGTACGAGGTCGCGCCCTCGGCCTCGCTCACCTTGGACAAGGCCAACTACTGCGCCGGTGAGACCGCGACCGCGACCATGACCGTCAACACCAACTTCCCCTACCAGGTGCAGGAGCAGGTCGTCTGCATCAACAAGGAGACCGCCGACCCGGACGCCTACCGCGGCATGCTCGGCTGGTTCAAGTTCAACCCGAACACCTATGACGCGATGGGCGTCGACTGGGTCGTGCGCCCGATCGACTTCGGCTACCTCGCCTACGAGGCGCCGCCCGGCGACGTCTGGGGAACCCAACACATCACCCCGGACCTCTACGCCTCGGGTTACCGCGTGACCGCCGGGACCAAGTGGGAGATCTACTGGAAGTTCCAGATCGATGCGACCTTCGGTGACCTTCAAGCCAACAGCTTCTCCACCTACTACGGCCTCGACTCGAACGGTCCGGTGGCTGAATCCGGGACCGAGAGCTGGACCTCCGGCTGGGAGACGGACGCCGCCCACTACCCGACCTTCGACCTTGCCGCCCAGCCGGTGCGCTCGCTCTCCTTCCAAGCGACCGCGACCGACAACTGGTGGTCGCCCGCTCAAGGCAACAACGACACGAACGGCCAGGGCCGGGGCGCAGTCACCCTCGACTGGCCGGCCTCGCCCGGCGCCGACGGCTACCGCGTGAAGCTCTGGGACGGCTATGCCTACCGGCAGGTCGACTCGGTGACCGCGACCACCTGGTCGAGCGCCGGCAAGGGCCTCTACCCCTCGGACACGCAGATCGCCGCCATACAGCAGGATTCGACCGCGAACCCCTTTCTTGCCGGCACCGGCCTTGAGCTGCGCGACAACCCGAACGCGCTCTACCAGAGGATGGGCGGCGACGCTGCGAGTAAGCTCTGCACCTTCTACCGCTTCCTCGTCGTCCCCTACAACACGATTGGCGGAGACGCCGAGGACGCCGACTGCACGCCGCTCACCGTGACCCTCGACAACCGCAGCCTCCCGGCCGCGGGCGGGCCGCAGAACGACCCCCAGTACACCGAGACAACCCTCGGTTCCTGGAACGAGCACTCGGCGACCGCGCTTCTGAACGTCGGCTGCCTGCAGGTGGACGTCACCGACCTTGCGATCGCCTCCTACGGGCCGCCCGCGGAGCTGTCGCGCAGCTACCTCTCGGCCTCCTCGGCCGCCGGCGACTTCGCCCCCGGCTGGTTCTTCAGCTTCCGCCAGAACCTCTACGTGGTGGGAAGCACCGCCTCCTACACCGACCCCCAGCAGCGCAGCCACGTCTTCACGCAGGTCGGCGGCGTCTGGAAGGCCCCCAACGGCTACCAGGCAGTGATGACCGCCGATGGCAGCGGCTGGAGGCTTACCTTCACCGACCAGAGCTACCTCAGCTTCGACGCCTCGGGCACGCTCCTTTCCGAGACCGACGCCTACGGAAACCAGACGACCTACGCCTGGAGCGGCGGCAACCTCACGATCACGGCCGCCAATGGGCAGCAGATCGCGGTCGCCTTCTCGGGCGGCAAGATCGCGAGCGCCTCGTATGCGACGGCGGCAGGGACGCGCACGGTCACCTACTCGACCGCCTCCCCCTGGCGGGCGACCGCCTACCCGGGCACGGCCCGCGAGCGCATCACGACCTACGCCTACGACGGCACCACCAAGCTGAGCGGCATCACGCTCTCCGACTGGCCGAGCGCCGGAAGCTCAGCGCAGGAGCAGTTCGCCTACACTGCGGGCAGCCTCACATCGGTCTACTACCCCGACTACTTCGCCCCCTACTCGAAGGCGGACGCGCGGGCGACCATCACTTACCCGGCCGGCGGCGCCACCCTGACGCGCTACGGCACCGTGGACGAGACCCCGAACAGCGCCACGCAGCGCGAGGCCTACGTCTTCGAGGCGACGGGCCAGCCAATGACCCTGACCGAGGGCATCGCCCATCCGGTGACCACGACCTACACCTACGCCTTCGACCTACAGCAGGCGAGCGCGACGAGCGAGGGCGGCGCCCAGACTACGAGCGGGATCAGCACTGCCGGCGACCTTGTCGCCGACGAGACGACGGG
>JAAZAR010000157.1 GCA_012514235.1 Actinomycetota bacterium | reverse complement strand
TCTCGGCCATCGTGGTGCTCCTCTCGTCGATCTCTGCAACGGATCCGACGATTCTGGCAGTCCACGGTGGCCGTTCTCCACCCGTGCTGACTGCTCAGGACTTACACCACATTACGGGGCTCAAACGTCAACCGGCTAGTCCGCGTCCGCTGGCCAACATCTCGCGCTAGCCTTTGGATGCTCACCCCATGGTCTGTGGCGAGCGGGTCTCCGTGAACGCTCCTAGTCGGTGCCGCCTTGTTGGAGATGCGGCTCGTGGAGGCCATGCATTCCATGTCGAGGCGCAGGCTGTCTCAACCAGCCGCACACTCGGCGACCGGAGAAGTCCACGACCGACGACACAGTAGCGGCCAACCTTCTGGAGGAGTTGTGAAGGAAGCATATGCGAATCGCGCCATCCAGCGGATCAATGAGCAAGCGGAAGCAGCTCGGTCTGGCCCCAGCTTCTCCGACCTGATCGACTCAGGCACGAACCCGCTCGCCGGGATGGCCTATGGGAACTTCTACGCGAACGAGTGGACACTGCAGGACTACTCGATTCACCGATCGACTGGCTCCGGCTACGTCGCCAGACTGAACCTGAGCTCCCCAGTGTGGGATACCGATGTCCGTCAGGTCATGGCGCAACGCAGCCAATGGTGGTCCCAATTCCGTCTCGCTCAGCACACAGGTCTCCTGGACTGGCGAACCACGCGGTCGGATATCGTGGATCCAGGCTTCCTGAGGGCATGGGACAGGGCGCATTCGCGTCATCGTCCCCTTGAGCCCATTCCGTCGGCGGCCCGAGAGCAGTACGCCCGTCACGTTGTTGGAATTCTCGCCAGCCACGCGGTCGTGACTGTCACCGTTCACAGTTCGCTTGGACGGCTCCGCGAGACGTTCGCGATGATGGACTACATCCAGTCAAGGCGAGGTGAGGTGGATCCTGGCTTCAGTATCAAGTTCGACAGCATAGTCAGACAGGGCCGATACCCGGCACTGCAGCCCGCCTCCGGCGTTGCCAAGGCGCTCACCCATCGCGACCATCTGCGTGTGGCTGCTGGTCTATGGGGTAACGCTCCAGCCCTTCCCGACCTGACAGTCGGGGGTGCGCAGCGCAAGTGGAGGGCATTCCAGGCGGATGTGGCCACCTACTACCGCCGCCTATGGCTTCTCGAGACTCCCCGCTGGGGCAATGCCACCCCCGACTGGTCGAAGGTGCCCCGATTGCGCCCCGCCTCCGCGTGGTACCGCAATCCGCCCGTCGTCGTCGGAGGCCACGGCTGGGGAGTCTCGATCCGCCAACCGCTGCGTCGCCGGGGAGAGTCCTACAGCATCCAGGCTCGCCTCGGGCGCTGGCTTCAGCAACTGGCGCCGCCGGGAGGTGAAGGCGCACCGGGCGCGAGCTGCCACCGCTGGTCGCCGGCGCGGACGGCGGCGTCGGCCCTGGCCGCTCACCTCCCGGCTGCCTCTCGCCCCGCCCGCCCCGCCGTCTACGACCTCCGCTGCCTGCCCGCCCACGCGGCTCCGCTCCTGACCAGCTGTCACCGCCGCGGCGGGGCGGCGGCGGAGAGCGCCCGCGGCCTCACGGCGCTGCCGACTCCCGGTCGCTTCGGCCGGGGCGGCCGGTCTGGCGCGCGGGCGCTGCCCCTCGGCGTCGCCACCGGCAACCCGCTCGGCGAGCTCAAGAACTGGGTGGTGCGCACGCAGACCGAGGGGAGCCCTCCGGCCCTCCTGCCCTCGCATGAGGTGGCCCCGCGGCGGGCGCTGCCGACGCGCTCCACCTACGCCTCGGCGCGACGCGCGATCACGCTCGTCGCCCCCGGGCGCGCGGGCGGCGAGCGGCGGCCTGCCGTGCATCCCTCCCCGAAGCGTCGCCGGCCGGCTCCCCCGCGCCACCCGGCGCGCAGCCGCGAGCAGGCGCTCGCCTTCGCCCGCGCCAACGGGGCACTGCCGCCGCCGCCCGCTCCGGCGGGCGCCTGGCAGGGCACGTCGACCTCCGGCGTGCCCACCCGCAGCGGTGGAGGAGCAGGTGCTGCTGCGACGCAGGGTCAGAAGACCATCTACGAGGACCGCAACAACGCAACGCCGGGGGCTGGTCGTTAGTGTTCCTCTGCTTGGGCGGCCGCCCTCGTAGCCGCAAGGGTGACCATGTGGTCGATCCCGTCGACGGGCTCGTCGGCGAGCGCCGCTTGGACGACAATAACCGTCTGCTTGCACTGCATCGACTACGCGCAGGCAGACTGGCTGGAGGTCCGACAAGTCTGGAGACCCGACGGACCAGCTTGGTCCGCCGGGTCTCCGGCTGGATCTCGGGGCGCCGGCGTCGTTTGTCGTAGGCATGCCGAGCGCGGTGTTCGTGCCGAACCCTGTTCTCAGCGACAGGGACCGGTGATTGGTCCGCTTGCGCTGACTCCGACCTGTGGCGGGCGGCGGCAACGCGAGGCACTGCCGCCACACCTCACGCTGGCTACATAGCGGCGCGCAGCGGCCCGAGCGGACGCAGCACGCAGACCGGCGTCTGCTCGTGACCCTGCCCGAGCGGGTTGTCGCGCATGAGGCGCTTGGCCAGCGCGCGGTCCGCGCCGGGTGAGGCGCCGAGCACCGTGGCCGTCAGGTCGTTGGCGTCGATGACGACGAACTCGACGCGGCCGCCGGCCGCAGTGGTCAGCGTGTCCGCGAGGCGCGCGGCCACGCCGTCCGGGTCGGCCGGACCGAGCTTGGCGTGCGTGTTGTGCGGCGGCAGCGTGTTCCAGGTGGGGCCGTCGATGGCCTCCACGTCGGCGCCGGCGACCTTGTAGAAGAGGCCGCGCTTACCGACCACCTTGCCGGCGGCCGAGACGGCCGCGGCGGCGACGATGCGCGGCGCGCCGGCCTCGTCGATGGCGAGCTGCATGGTCTCGGGGATGCCGAGCCCGATGCCGTGCGGCGTCTTGGTCACCGCCTTGCTGAGCACCTTGGCCAGCCGCGTGGGGTGGATCTCGTCGAGCGCGTAGCTGCGCCCCTGGCTGGCGGCGATGGGCTTCTCGGCCATCACGACCAGGTCGCCGGGCTTGATGTGCGGCACGACGTGCCGCCGCATGACCTCGTCGAGGTCGTCGCCGCGGGCGACGAGATCGGTGTGCAGCGGCAGTCGGGCGTACACGGTGCCGTTCGCGACCGCGAAGAGGTGCTTCTCGTCGTTGGGGGCGTACTCGGCGAGCAGGCGCTCGGCTTCGGCGGCCGCGGCGGGGCCCTGCGGGCCCGCGGCCGCCGCAAGCAGCGCCGGCACCCGCGCGTCGCCCGGCTCGGCGAGCGTGCCGCGGTGCTTGGGGCCGACGGGGACCGGCGCGCCCAGCGCCACCTCCACGTCGGCGTCCTCGATCACCACGCTGCGATCGACGAACTCGCGCAGCCACAGCTCGGTGTTGGCTGCGCGCCAGAAGAACATGCTCTCTTCCACCTGGCCCTTGCACAGGGCGCGGAAGGACGAGACGACCTTCTCGCCGTCCCAGTAGGGGCGGGCCTGGAACGACGGCGACTGGTACAGGCTGGTGAAGGCAGCGCGGCGCGCCTTGATCCAGCGCATCTCCGGAGTGGTGAAGCCGACCTTCCAGCGACGAAGGCGGATCTTCTCCGGCAGGGTGCCCTTGAGCGCAGCGCGCAGGATCCAGCGGGCCCAGCCCTGCCTCACGATCGCGTCCTCCGGCAGGCTCAGGATATGGTCGACCAGCTCCTGGTCCAGATACGGCACCCGGCTCTCGATGCTGAACGCCATCGAGTTGCGGTCTTCGTAGCGCAGGAGGCACGGGAGGCTGTACGTCGTCGTGTCCTGGAGCAGGCGCTCCTTTAGGTCCGACTGGGAGCGCCCGTAGCCCGGGTCGCTGGTGCGGCTGAGGAACCCGGGCCTGAGGAGCGAGCGCGTGGAGAGGCGCTTGCGGCGCTGCTTGAGGCGACGCTTGGCCAGGGGCCAGAGCACGTCGCGCGAGGCAGCAGCCTCCCTGCGCAACAACGAGTAGTCGCCCTGCTTGCGCAGCTGGCGCAGGTAGACCATCTGGTAGGGCACGTAGCCGGCGATGAGCTCGTCGCCGCCCTGGCCGTCGAGCAGCACGGTGACCTGTTCGCGCGCCGAGCGCATCACGCACCACTGCGCGTAGGGGCCGGTGCTGACGATGGGCTCCTCCTGGTGCCAGACGAAGTCGCGCAGCTCGCCGATGAACTCGTGGGAGGTGGGGTTGGTGTAGGTGGTGTCGGCGCCGGTGCTCTCGACGGCGGTCTCGATGTACTCGCGCTCGTCGATGGGGTCGCCGTCGAACACGGCGCTGAAGGTCTTGAGCTGGCCGCGCAGGGACGTCGCGTCCGGCACGTCCTCCTTGAGCAACTCGCTCATGAAGCTGACGATGGTGGTGCTGTCGAGGCCGCCGCTGAGGCAGGAGCCGACGGGGACCTCGCTGACGAGGCGCCGCTCGACGCTCTTGCGGAAGCGGCGCCTGAAGTCGGCCGGGTCGTCGCCGCCGTCTCGCGAGAGCACGGGCGTCCAGTACGCGGCGCTCTCGAGCGGGGCGGCGAGCAGGCCGGGACCGTCCGCGCCCGGCGCCGGAGCCGCTTCGCCGCCGGCGGCCGGAGCGGCGTCCGCGGACGGCGCGCCGGCGGCGAAAGGTGCGCCGGCGCCCAGAGTCGCGCCGGCGCCGTCCAGCGGCACCTCGATCCAGCTGGCCGACGGCACGTGGTACACGCCGCGAAAGAACGTCTCGGCGCGGTGGTCGTGGAAGCCGTGCTGCAGGTACTCGAAGATCATCTGCTCGTCCGGCTCCGCCACGAGCTCGGGGTCCTGCAGCAGGGCCTTGATCTCGCTGGCGAAGAGCAGACGGCCGCTCTGCGGCGACCGCGCGTAGTAGAGCGGCTTGATGCCGAAGTGGTCGCGGTTCAGCACCAGCTTGCCGCCGCGCCCGTCCTCCCCGGCGCCGCGCAGGTCGGCGAGGGCGAACGCCCACATGCCGTTGAAGCGCGCAGCGCAGCCCGGACCCCACTCCTCGTAGGCGTGGACGATGACCTCGGTGTCGCAGTGCGTGCGGAAGGCGTGGCCGGCGGCCTCGAGCTCCTCGCGCAGCTCGCGGAAGTTGTAGACCTCGCCGTTGTAGACCAGCCAGACGGTCTCGTCCTCGTTGGCCACCGGCTGGTGGCCGCCCTCGCGGTCGATGATGCTCAGACGGCGGTGGCCCAGGCTCACGGACGGGGTCTCGAAGGCGCCGGCGTCGTCGGGACCGCGGTGCACGATGGCGGCGCCCATGCGCCCGAGCAGTTGCCGGTCCGGTGAGCCTGCGAAACCGAAGATGCCGCACATGCGCGGATGCTCTCCTGGGGGTCGGGGACGGTGACGGCGCGGCGGCGCTGCCGGCCTCCCGCGCCGGTCCACCTTACCATCGCCCGGCCGGAGGCGGCGAACCGCCGCGGGCGGCCGGGCTCACGCCGGGACGTGGCCGGCCAGCCCCCGCAGACAGGCCGGCCACGTCCCGGCGCCCGCGCCCCGGCCGTCCTCACATGAGCTTCGTCCGGTTGCCCGGATGCGACATGCAGTAGTCTTCTTCGCCGACCAGCGGGAACGCCCCGACCACCGGGTAGCACCCGAACGGCAGCTCCCGGGTGGACCCACGGAAGTAGTGGTCGGCCTGCAGCGGCACGGGCGGCGCGGCGCGGCAGGTGCCGGCGTTGCCGGATCCCTCAAGCTTGGCGAACGCGGGGCATGTGCGGCAGCGCTCCATGCCGTCCTGGTCCATCTGCCCTCCTTGTGCCGACTGCGTGGCCGGTGCGTCACCTTCGCCGCGCACCGGGCACGCCTCCTCTTCAACACGCCGCCGCCCTCCTCCTCCTGCGGCGAGGGGTGGTCGTCGCCCGGCGTGACCGCCGGTCGACCGCCGACCGTTGCCGCCCGGCGCAGCTGCCCGATACACTCGAGGCGCCGTCCACGAGGGCGACGACGACGATGGACCGAGGGTCTTCGCGCGAGCATGGCGGCACCACGAACCCCGCAGACTCGCGTCTGAGAAGGAGGGCGAGAGCATGTACTTCGGCGCGCACGTGAGGTCCGGGGGAGGCGTGTGGCACGCGATCGAGAACGGCCTCGAGATCGGGGCCGAGGCGATCCAGTTCTTCGCCGGCAGCCCCCGCACCTGGAAGCCGATGCGGTACAAGGAGCAGGACGCCGAGCAGTTCAGGGCCCTGCGCGCCGATTCCCCGATCCGCTTCGTCGTCATCCACACCATCTACCTGATCAACCTCGCCACCGAGAACGAGGACTTCTACGAGAAGTCGGTGACGGCCCTCTGCGGAGCGCTCAGAGCGGCCGACCAGCTCGGCGCCGACGCCATCGTCACGCACATCGGATCGCATCAGGGCGCCGGGTTCGCCGCCGGCCTCGAGCGCGTGCAGCTGGCGCTCCGCCGTGCGCTCGCCGACAGCGAGGGTTCACCGGTCAAGCTGCTGCTGGAGAACACAGCCGGCGCCGGCGGCACGATGGGCGTCGACTTCCTGGAGCTCGGCCAGATCATCGACGCCGCCGGCGGCGATCCGCGCCTCGGCATCTGCGTCGACACGGCGCACATCTACGAGTCGGGTGCGGACCTGCGTACGCGCGAGGGCATCGACCAGGTGCTGCGCGAGCTCGACGACGGCTGCGGACCGGACCGGCTCGCCATGCTCCACTTGAACGACTCCAAGACGCCGCTCGGCTCGAACAGGGACCGCCACGAGAACATCGGTGACGGCGACCTGGGCGAGGCGGCCTTCCGCCTGCTCGTGAACGAGCCGGCGTTCCGCGACCTGCCCGGCATCCTCGAGGTGCCCGGGCTCGACGGCAAGGGCCCGGACAAGGAAAACCTCGACCGTCTCCGTGCGCTGGTCGACTGAAGCGGCGCGGCGGTCGGCTGGCGTCTCAGCCGTGAGGCGCAGCCGATCGGCGGGCGTCGCGCCGGCGCGACGCCCGCGGGGAGGCTTGACGCGCCGGCGGGTATACTCGGGCTGCGCCGCGCGCAGGGCGCTGCGCAGCCCGACTGCGAGGTGACGACATGGAACTCGTGACCGTGACCAGCGTGAGCGATACCGGCCTTGCCAACGTCGTCGTAGGAGTCCTGGAGCAGGCCGGTGTGTCGGCCGTCATTTCCGGGACCGGCGCCCCGGACGTCTACCCGACACCGTCGGTGCACCCCTATCGCATCCTCGTCTCGGAGGACGACCTCGCGCGGGCGCGCGACGTGCTCGACCAGTTCGAGACGATGCCCGACGACGTCGACGAGGAGGACTGAGCCCCGCTCCGCCCGCCTCGGGCGACGACCGCGGGACCTCATCCCGTGGCCTCCGACCGGCCGGCTCGCGCCCTCCCGGCGTCTGGTATGATGTGCCTTCTTGCAGCGTTTTTCGGCCCTGCGGGGCGTTCCTGACCCGGGAGTGACGATGTTCGGACGCATCTTCGGCCGCAGCAAGGACGACCGCGACGAGGCCGTCTGCGCACAGTGCGGCCGCACCCTCCTCGCCGGTGAGTGGACTCGGACCGTCGTCGACGAGCACGGCAACGAACGGCTTATCTGCTCGCTCTGCGGACAGGCCTACAGCGGGCACGCCGAACCGGTGGCCGCGTCACCGGCGCCGGCGAACAACGGCCGCGTCCGGGAGACCCGCAGCGAGTCCCGCCACGACGAGCCCTTCAAGACGGCCGCGGCCGCGGCGACGCCGGCTGCTGCCGCCGAGCCCGGGCGCGACCTCCGCGCCGAGAGCGATGCCTTCTGGCAGGCGCTCAAGGACAAGGACGCGGAGATCGAGCAGCTCAAGGCCCAGCTGGCGCGCGCTGAGGCGGAGCGGCAGGAGCTCGCAGGCCGGTTCGCCCGCCTTGGCACGGCCGGCGGCGCCGAGGAGGAGCCCGAGCCGGGTTCGCTCACCGGCGACTCGTCCGAGCCCGGCGAGCGCACCTGGGGCGAGACGCCGGCCGAGTTCGCCGCCGAGATGGCGGCGCTGCGTGAAGCCGAGGCGGCGACCCCGTCCGGAGAAGTCTGGGACGAGCCGGCGCTTGAGTCGGCGCAAGCAACGGAACCCGCGCCCTCCATGGCTCCGACCGAGTTCGCGGGAGCAGCCGAGACGCCGCCGGCCGACGAGCTCGTCGAGACCGGGGCCTCAACGCCCGTGGCCGACGACGTCCGCACGGACGCCGCGGCGGAGTCTCTCGGCGAGGCCGGTGCCGGCGTCCCCGAGGAGCCGGCCGCACCCTCCGAAGTGCCGGCCACCGTGTTCGAGGACACCCAGCCCATCGACATCGTCGACGAGGAAGCGCCGATCGTCGGCGACGACGAGAGCACCGGTGAGATCACGGCCGCGGAGGCCGTCGCCGCGGCGACCACCGGCGCGTTGCCGGGAGAGGCGATGGCCGAGGAGCCCGCGCAGTCGGCCGCCGAGGCCGAGGCGGCGGCGGCATCGCTCACCCTGCTGCAGCGCGGCGTGGACCTCCTCAACGTGAGCAAGGTGCCGCGCAAGATCGCGGAGACCAACGAGCAGCTGGGCCTGCCTCACGTGCACGCCGGGTTCGACGGCGAGACCGTCACCGTCACGTTCATGTGGACCATGGGCTGGTACCGGTTCGCCGTGGACCTCGACAGCGGCAACGTGCGCCTGGACGACCGCGGGTACGACGACCTGGGTCTGCCGCCCAACGCCGGCGTGCGGGCCGACGGCACCGTCCAGCTCGCGCCGGCGCAGATCAGCCGGGCCGCCGCCCAGCGGGTCCAGACGCAGCCCGAGCCCGAGCCCGAGACTCACGACGCGCAGCCTGCCCCGGCACCTGCCGCCGGACCGGAGACGCCGCGCGAGGCGGCCCAGAAGCCGCCCGAGTTCCTCAGCAAGTCGCTGCTGGGGCAGCGCAGCGACGACGAGGCTGCCTCGTGGGAGCAGACCAAGGCGCGCGACTTCGACTGGGACCGCTGAGCGCCTGACGCCGGCGGCGCCGGCCGCATCCTGAGAAGCGACGAGGGCCGGGCCGCCTCACAGCGGCCCGGCCCTCGTCGCTTCTCGCCGCACGGACGGCGCTCCGCGCGTCCTCAGGCAGCGGTCAGAACAGCATGTCCTTCTCGCCGCCCAGCATGCCGCCGAACAGCTGCTCCAACAGCTGCTCCATGAACTTCTCGAACGACTTGGCCTTCTTGGGCGCCTCCACCTCCACGGGCTCGTCGAAGGCCGACATGGTGACCGTGCCCTGGCGCGCCATGCCCGAGGCGCCTTCCAGTCCCTCCTGGTCCGAGGCATCCACGGACGCCGCGAACCGGGCCTTGTACATGTACGGTTCGTCGATGCCGATCCAGAAGTCGACGGTCGCGTCCTCGAGCGACTCCGCGAGCTCCTCGGTCTGCTTCTCGTCCGGGGTGAGAAGACCCTGGCCCAGCTGACCCAGACCGCCGCTCTCGTCCAACTGCTGCCGGAGCTTGGGATCCTCCACCGCCTTCATGAGCGAGTCGGCCAGCTTCTGCGGGTCGGCGACCGCCCTGACGTGATAGACCTCCACACCCTCCAGCGTCTCGGTGCCGACCAGCTCGTACTCGGTGCCCCAGCCGGACGGGTCGAGGCCCATGCCCTTGAGCTGCTCTGTGGGCGTTCCGCCTGACTGGGTCTGGTCGTCCATCGCCTTGGCATCCTTGGCGTCCAGCACGTACCAGACGCCCTGGTACTCGATCCACCTCTTGTCGCCGTCGGCCATCAGGCCGAACTCGAGGTCCAGCCCGGCGATGCCGAGACTCGTCGACACGTCCGCTGCGGTGGGATCGCCGCCGATGGAACCCTCGGCATGGACGGTCACGCCCTGTGAGAGCAGCGCCTGGGCCGTCGGGTCGGTCATCTTCCCGGCGTCTCCCTTGAACTGAAGGCTCAGGTCGGCGACGAAGGAGGCGCTGTCGACCGTCTCCATCCTGGCTACGCTGTCCTCGACGAGCTGCTCTGCAGACACGCCGGCGACGGTGTCCGCCGAGGCCCCCTTGCCGTCGCCGCAGCCGACGGCCACGATCATGAGTGCCAGCACGAGAAGCAGGACGGCTCCGCGTCCTGGGGTCAAGGCACGCATACAGATCCTCCTGTCGTCATGTCAACGCGTGGACCGCGCCCCGCTGCTCCTTCTCGGCCGGAGGGAGCCCCCTCCTTCACCGGGTGTACCCGGCCGCCGTCAGGACGATCGCGTCGTCAGCCCCGCCTAGGGGAGACGACGACCGCCCGGAAGGGTTCGTTGCCCTCGGAGACGGTCTCAACGTCCGGATGGTCCTTGAGATGGAGATGGATCACCTTGCGCTCCGCGGCCGACATGGGCTTGAGCGTGACGCTGCGAGCGTCGCGGAGGACCTTCTGGACGGTGCGGTCCGCAAGGGCGCTGAGGGCGGCGGCGCGACGCTCGCGATAGCCCTCGGCGTCGACGACGACCTGCCGCCGCTCCCGGCGATCGCCGTTGACGACGATCGCCGCGATGTACTGCAGGGCGTCGATGGTCGCACCGTGGCGGCCGATGAGCAGGCCCAGGTCGTCGCCGCTGATCTCCGCGCTCACGGACTCGGGCGTCTCGCTGGCGCTGACGTGCGCCTCGACGCCCATGAGGCCGACGACGTTCTGGATGAACTCGCGGAGCTTCTCGGCGCCCGGCGGCAGGTCGGCCTCGACCCGCTCCTCAGACGGGCGCAGGCGGGCCTCGACGCGCGCCTCGGCCTTGCCGCGCCCGAAGAAGCCGCCCCGGCTCCCCTCGTCGACGACGAGATACTCGACGTCGGCCGGGTTCACGTAGGGGACGATCTTGCGCAGCTGCTCGAGCGCCGTTCGCTTGGCCTCCTCGACACTACCCCCGGTCGCGATGGTGGCGAACTCGGTCTCTTCTTCGTCTTCGTCGACCGGCTGGAGGTCGTCCGGCTCTTCCATCGATCCTGCTCCCCTGGTCGGGTGGACTGCACGGGCGCCCCCGCGGCGTCACTGCTCCGCGGGACCGCCCGGACTCGTGGTCTTTCCTCCCTCGCCGCCTGCGTCGGACGGGCCGCCCGACGAGGCGTCGGCGGGTCGCCGCTTGGGCTTCTGCCCGCCGGATCCCTTGGGCCGCGCGCCCGGCTGGCCGGCCTTGCCGCCCTGCGGCTCGCCCTGCTTGCGCTTGCCCTTGCCCGGCGGCGGCTTCTTGCCGCCCGGCGCCGGCTTCCTGCCGCCGCCTGCCTGCTTGGATGCGCCGCCGGCCTGCTTGGATGCGCCGCCCTTGCTCTTCTCGGCGAGCCGCGCCTCGCGCTGCTTCATCGCCTCGCTCTGCGACGCCATCATCATCTCCATGAAGCGGCTGCGCTTCTTGGGCTTGGCCTTGGCGCGCGCCGCCATCTCCTCCGGCTTGGGCATGGTGCGGCGGATGATGAGCTGCTGGCCGACGGTCCACAGGTTGGTCGTGATCCAGTAGACGAAGAGGCCGGCGGGGAAGTTCCACAGGAAGATGACGAAGATGATCGGCATCGCCCGCATGATCATCTTCTGCATCTGGTCGGTCTGGGTGACCAGCATGAGCTCGGTCGAGATGATCTGCGTGACCACGTACACCACCAGCAGCACGATGCTCGGCTCGCCGAGCGGGATGGTGAGGAAGGTGGCGTCGGCGATCTGCGGCTCGCCCCTGATCGAGTAGTACAGGCTGATGAAGATCGGCAGCTGCAGAAGGAGCGGCAGGCACGAGGCGAACGGATTGACGTGGTGCTCCTGGTAGAGCTTCATCGTCTCTTCCTGGAGCTTGCCGCGGTCGTTCTTGTACTTCTGCTGCAGCGCCTTGATCTGCGGCTGGATGGCCTGCATCTCCTGCGCCGACTTGTACTGCTTCCAGGTGAGCGGGAAGAGGATGAGGCGGACGATGATCGTGAGGCCGATGATGGACTGGCCCCACGTGAGGCCGATGCTGTACAGCCAGTCGAGGACCCAGGTGAGGAGGTCGATCAGCGGGCCGAGGATGCTCTGCATGAGTGGATCAGGCTCCCGAGTGCTGGTGGTGAGCGGCGCAGTCGTGCCGCGGCGGGACGGGGTCGTAGCCGCCGTTGCTGAAGGGGTTGCAGCGCAGCAGTCGCCACGAGGCGAGGCCGAGGCCGCGGATCACGCCGTGCTCGCGCAGCGCGCCGATGGCGTAGTTCGAGCATGACGGGTAGTACTTGCAGCGCTGCCCGAGCATCGGCGAGATGGCGTACTGGTACACCCGGATGAGGGCGACGAGCACGACGGTGACGCCGGTGACGACGGCAGACAGGATCCGGTTCATGCGTCTTCCGTACGGAGGAGTCCTGCGCGGCCGAGCAGCTCGCGCAGCGCCGCGGCCACGAGGCCCTTCTCGCCCTCGCCCTCGCGGGTGACGAGCTCGATGAGTTGCGGGCGCGCGATCACGACCAGATCGTACTCCTCGGCGAGCTGCCCTGCACTGGCCTGGAAGGCCTCGCGCAGCAGCCTCTTGACGCGGTTGCGGACGACGGCTCCGCCCAGCTTCTTCGAGACCGACAGGCCCAGGCGCGGTCCCTCGTCGCCCGGCTCCGCCGGGCGCTTGAACCAGTACAGCACCAGGAAGCGAGAGGCCGTCGAGCTCCCCTGCCGGTAGATGCGCTGGAAATCGGAGGAGCGGGAGAGGCGAGAGCGCTTGGCGGCCATACGCGGGCCGCGGCTATGCGGAGAGGCGCTTGCGCCCCTTCTGCCGCCGCTTCTTGATGATCAACCTCCCCGCGCGCGTACTCATGCGCTTGCGGAAGCCATGGGTCTTGCTGCGCTTGCGAGTGTTTGGCTGATAGGTCCTCTTCACTGCTTCCTCGCGCACTTGCCGACAGTCAGAACGGTGAGTATAGCGGCGCGATGGAGG
>JAAZAR010000125.1 GCA_012514235.1 Actinomycetota bacterium | reverse complement strand
GGCAAGCAGCAGCGCCCCCCCGAGGTGGCCGCTCGAGCCCGTGCCGGGGATCGCGAAGTTGAGCATCTGGGCGGCGAAGACGAAGGCCCCAGCGACGCCCATGAGCGGGATCCGGCTCTCGTCGAGCTCGTCCCGCACCTTGCGGGCGCTGTAGGCGACCGCGACCCCGGACGCAGCCCACATGGCACCCCCGACCGCGGGCGAGATCAGCGCGTCGGCCATGTGCATGGGGGCTCCTCCGCAGGGATCTGGTCGAGTGACCTGGTGAGTGCTACGTCCTGTCGACTCGTGCTACCGTAGGCTCGCAGGGTAGTGCAGCTCCGGGACGCAGTCAACAGGTATCAGGAGGCCGGTCTGATGTCCGAACTCGTGCGCTTCGGTGTCTCGATCGACGAGCACCTGCTCGACCGCTTCGACGAGCTCATCGCGGAGAAGTCCTACGTCAGCCGCTCCGAGGCGCTCCGCGACCTCATCCGGGGAGCGCTCATCGAGGACCGCTGGGAGGCCGGGGATGCCGAGGCGAGCGGGACCGTGACCCTCGTGTACGACCACCACTCGCACGACCTGTCCGACAGGCTCACGGAGCGCCAGCACTCGCACCACGAGGAGGTCGTCTCCACGCTGCACGTGCACCTCGACGCCCGTCACTGCCTCGAGGTGATCGTCCTCCGCGGCGTCGCCCGCGACCTCAAGCGCATCGCCGACGGCCTCATCGGCACCAAGGGCGTCAAGCACGGCAGGTTCGTGGCGACCACGACGGGCGAGCTGGACTGAGGCCGGCGGACGTGTCGACGATCGCCGCCGGCCTCTCCGCGCTCGACCGCCTCGATCGGCTCGCGCGGCTCGACACCGCCGTCCACCGCGTGGACCCGCGCGCCAAAGTCATCACCACGGCGGTGTTCGTCGTCTGCGTCGTCTCGACGGGCAAGTACGATCTGCTCGGCCTGCTGCCGTTCGCCGTCTTCCCCGTCGTGCTCGCCGCCGAGGGCGACCTGCCGCTCGGGTTCCTCGGCAGGCTGCTGCTGATGGCGTCACCGTTCGCGCTGGTCATGGCCGCCTTCAACCCGCTCTTCGACCGCGAGGTCGTCGCCTGGCTGGGGTCCGTCCCCGTCACGGGCGGCTGGATCTCCTTCGCCTCCATCGTCCTGCGGTTCCTGCTCACCGTGGCGGCAGCACTGGTGCTCACGGCCACGACGAGCTTCGCCGGCGTGTGTCTCGCCCTGGAGAAGCTCAGGGTGCCGGAGCCGCTCGTCACGCAGCTGCTGCTCCTCTACCGGTACGTCTTCGTGCTCGGCGACGAGACGCGACGCATGGCGCAGGCGCGCCGGCTGCGCAGCTTCGGCCGGCGCGGCCGTGACTGGCGGGTGTACGGCCAGATGCTCGGCCACCTCCTGCTGCGTACGTTCGCGCGTGCCCAACGTATCTACCTGGCGATGAAGGCGCGTGGGTTCGACGGGAGCGTACGGGTCGCCCGGCCGCTGCACTTCGGGCCGGGCGACCTCGTCTTCACGCTCGGCTGGTCGGCGCTGTTCGCCCTCTTCCGGACCGTCAACGTCCCGCTGGCGTTGGGCCGTCTTGTCGCCGGCGTGCTCGGTATCGCGGCGGGAACAGGATGAACCACCGGCGAGGGCAGGCATGAACCGTCATGCGATCGCCGTCCGCGACCTGAGCTTCGCCTACCCCGATGGGACCCTGGCCCTCGACGGCGTCTCCTTCGACGCCGTCCACGGGGAGTCCGTCGCGGTGGTCGGCGCCAACGGCGCCGGCAAGTCGACCCTGCTCCTGCACCTCAACGGACTCCTCACGCCCCAGCGCGGCAGTGTGGACGTCGGCGGCACCCCGGTCGCCAGAGACACGTTGCCCGAGATCCGCCGCACGGTGGGCATGGTGTTCCAGGACCCCGACGACCAGCTCTTCATGCCCACGGTCGCCGAGGACGTGGGGTTCGGGCCGCTCAACCTCGGGCTGCCGCCCGAGGCCGTCGCGGCCCGCGTCGCGTCGGCGCTCCAACGCGTGGGAGCGGAGCACCTCGCCGAGCGCCCGCCGTACCGCCTCTCGGGAGGCGAGAAGCGGGCGGTCGCCATCGCCACGGTGCTCGCCATGGAGCCGGACGTGCTGGTGATGGACGAGCCTTCCAGCGGCCTCGACCCTCGGGCGAGGCGCCGCCTGCTGGGCCTGCTCAAGGGGTTCGACCAGACGCGCGTCATCGCCACGCACGATCTGGACCTCGCGGCGGAGCTGTGCACGCGGACCATCGTGATGGCCGGCGGCCGCGTGCTGGCCGACCGGCCGACGGCGGACGTGTTCGCCGACGACGCGCTGCTCGAGGCCGGCGGTCTGGAGCGGCCGCTCGGCATGCGCTCGTGCCCGGTGTGCGGCACGGAGCCGGCGCGGTCCGGCACGCCTCAGAAGTAGCGGTACCAGCGGGGCCGCGGGAAGTTGCGCCACAGCGGCCCCGCCTTGCCGAACCGCCGCAGCACCCGCGGCCCCCAGGCGGCGCTCCAGTCGCGGGCGCCGGGCAGGAACCAGGAGCGGCGCCCGACCGCCGCCTCGCGCACCTGCCGCGGCAGCCACGCCACGGCTTCGTCCCCCGCCGGGTGACCGGCGGCGTAGAAGCGCGGCTCCAGGAGTGGCTCGCGCTCGCCGATCACGCCCTCCTCGAGGGCGATCCGGGCGAGCGCGGTCCCCGGGTAGATGCGCACGCCGACCATGGCGACCACGGCGGTCGGCGCCAGCTCGTCGGTGACGCGCACGGTCTCCGCGACGGTGGCCGGCGTCTCGCCGGGGCCGCCGAACAGCAAGGAGTGGCAGACGTCGAGCCCGGCGGCCATCGCCGCCCCGGTCGCCGTCCGGAGATCGGCGACCGTGAACGACTTGCCGAACCGCGGCAGCATGGCCTCCGCGGCCGTGTCGATGCCGAAGTCCACCGAGGTACAGCCGGCGGCGGCAAGCAGCCCCAGCACCGCGGGGTCGCTCACGCGGGGCTGCAGGTAGCAGGAGAAGCTGACGTCCGCCAGTGGAGCACCGGGCAGCTCGCGCCGCCGGCGCAGCTCCTCGCACACGTCCACCATGTGGTCCTCGGCCGCGTTGAACGACGAGTCGACGACGAACTGCTCCACGATCTTGAAGTCCCGTCGCAGCCTCTCCATCTCGTCGACGACCGCTTCCGGAGGGCGCCGCCGCAGACGAGCGCCCTCGAGGCGCGGGTACGTGCAGTAGATGCAGCCGTGCCGGCAGCCGCGGGCCGTCTGGACGCCGACGGTGCGGTAGCGTGCCGCGCCACCGAAGACGCCGCTCAGATCGGCGGGGAACCGCACGTCGGCGAGATCCTCGAGGCGCGCCTCGACGATCCCTGTCGGCAGATCGCCGGTCACGAGGCGCCGGGCGGCGTCCTCTCCGTCGCCGACGACGCCGTCGGCGACGAGGAGCGCTCGCCGGAGCTCGCGCGGGAAGATGGAGAACGCCGGGCCGCCCAGCACGAGGCGCGCCTCGGGCGCCGCGGCCCGCACCGCCTCAGCCACCCGCGCGTACCAGTCAGCATAGGTGCGCGTGTGGGGCCAGGCGGCGTTGTCGACGTTCCGCAACGAAAGTCCGACCGCGTCCGGCCGCCAGGCCTCGAGCTCAGCCCGCAGCGCCGCCAGCGGCCGCCGGTGAAGGCCCGCGTCGAAGACGCGGGCCTTCCCGCCGGCGGCCTCCACCGCCCCCGCCACGTAGAGCGCTCCGGCCGGGAAGGCCGGCTCGGGGAACTGCTCGCGGTTGGCCACGACGATGAGGACGCGCGTGGCGTCACCCGCGCGACGAGAAGGCGACCTCATGACGCGATGATAGACCCGCGGCGTGATCGTGCCTCACATCGGCCGGTTGCCGCGTGCGACGGCGACCCGGCACCGGGCGACAGGAGGGTCACGGCTGTTCCCCGGCTCCCTCCGCGGGTACGCCGGCGCCCGCCGCACGCCGGCGCCACGGCCACACGCCGTCCATCTCGACCTCGAGCGAGAAGCTGAGGAAGGTCCTGATGAGGACGATCAGCCCCAGGGCGATCACGTTCTGCCACGTCTGGTCGACGACGACGGTGCGGATCAGATCGGCGGCGACGAAGATCTCGAGCCCGAGCAGGATGCTCCGTCCGAACGTGCTCCGGAGCACCTGATAGGCATCCTTCGGCGGATCGGCCGTGCGTGCGCGCAGCGCGCGCACGACGCCGATGACGAACCCCACGATGAGGACCGCGACGGCGGCGGTCTCGAACGCGCGTGAGACCCAGTCCATGATCTCGGTGAAGTCCATGACGCCTCCTCGGCCCACGCTGTCGCGCCCCGTTCCGCGCGCCGGAGAGGCTTCGCCGCCGGCGCCCGCAGCCCTGCAGGCGACCGTCGGCGCGCACGTGGCAGCGACTAGCGCGAGGGGTCCGGCGCCGGCTCAGAGGTCGGCGTCGGCGGCAAGGACGGCGACGCGCTCGTCGACGGAGACGGCGTGGGGCTGCACGTCTCGGGGGCCGGGCTGCACGACGCGGTCGGCTGTGGCGAAGCGGTCTCGTCCGGCATCGGCGAGGCCGTCGGCTGCACCGTCGGCGTCGGGATGGCGAGCGGGCTCGCCGCCGGCCCCGGCTGCTCGTCGCCGGCCGGGTCCGGCGGCGGCGTGGCGGCCGGCTCAGACGCGATGCCCCGAGGCGCGACCGCGGGAAGCGGCGACTCCGATGCGGCGGGCGTCGCCGTATCGGCGGACGGAACAGCAGTCCGGGTGCCCGCCGGCCCCGGGACGACGAGTGCGGGGGCGCCGGCGACCGGCCGCAGTGGACGCTGGTCGGCCTGGTGGACTGCGACCTCCGCCGTACTCATGGTCGCCGCCGCGGCGGCGACCAGCACCGCCGTCTTGACGGACGACGGCAGACCGAGCGCGGCGCTGATACCGCTTCCGGCCGCCGCCGTGAGCGGCGGCAGGAAGCCCGCGGGAGTCGCGGGCACGGGCGGCACCGCGACCGGCGGCGCGAACGCCGGGGACGGCACGGCCAGCGCCGGCGGCAGCGGCACGAGCGGCAGCGCCGCGAGACCGCCGGCCGTGCTCGGCAACGGCCGGCCGGCCGCGCGGCACCGGTCACTGAAGGCGGCGCGGAACGCCTTGCGTGCCCGCGCCAGCAGCACCTCGACCGACCCGGGCGTCATCTCGAGGCACGCGCCGACCTCGACCAGCGTGAGACCGTGGACGTCCTTGAGCAGCAGCGCGGCTCGCTGCCGGCGGGTCAGGTCGCCGAGCGCCTCCTCGAGGAGGCGTTGCAGTTCCGACTGCTCGAACGGGTCGTCGGGGGACGGCATGTCGCGACCCGGCGCGGCCGGCGTCGCCCGCCGCGCCGCCCCGCGGAGGTAGTCGTAGCAGCGGTTCAGCGTCAACCGGTAGAGCCAGGGTCGGAGCACCACCTCGCGGTCCCGGGGCAGCCGCTCGAACGCCCGGATGAGGACGTCCTGCGTGATGTCCTCGGCATCCTGGGCATGCCGCACCACGCGGAGCGCGAGGTTGTAGATGCCGGTGGCGTAGTGCTCGTGGAGTCCGGCGAACGCCCCGGGGGCCCGACGGCGCAGGGCCTCGACGAGGCGCGCGTCGCTGGAGCCGCCGCCGTCCGTCCCGTCGTCCCGCTCCCTGCACGTCCAGATGCTGCCCACAGCCTCCCCTCAGAGCGCCCGGCGGCCCCTCGCCGCCTCTCGCCTTGACGACAGAACGCCCACCGCGCTCGAACCCTATCATCCCATCCGCCTGGTGTTCGTGCCTCGCGCGGCCGAAGATGACACGGAGGCCGCCGTCGGATAGCGTGCCGCCATGACCTTCGTCCTGACGTTCCTGCCGGACTGGATCGACCTGGTGTTCTACGCCTACTGGGCGGTCCTCATCGTCATGCTCATCATGGACGACCGTGAACCGTCCATCACGCTGGCGTGGCTGTTCGTCCTCCTGTTCCTGCCGTTCGTGGGCGTGTTCTTCTACATCTTCTTCGGCCGGGACTGGAAGGTGGTGGCGCGGCGCAAGGGCTGGGTGGACGACCTGCTGGAGACGGAGAAGCGCGAGATGGCGCCCGTCTACCGGCGTAACGCGCAGGCGCTGACGCGCTTCTCCGAGGAGTGGGGCAACACCGTCGCCGAGCCCATCTCGAGGGCGATCAGCAACGAGAGCGTGGCCCGCATCCTGCCCGCGTCGTCGCTCGAGCTGTTCAACGACGGCGCGGCCAAGTTCAGTCGCCTCGAGGAGGACCTCGCCGAAGCGCAGCGGTTCATCCACATGCAGTACTTCATCTGGGAGCACGACCGCCTCACGGCGGAACTGCTGCCCATCCTCCTCGACCGCCTCGCGGCGGGCGTCGAGGTCCGGATCAGCTACGACTGGGTGGGCTGCATCACGTTCCCCAAGCGAGAGCTCAGGCAGCTCAAACGGGCCGGGGCGCAGGTGGAAGCCGACGTCACCGACCTCCTCCGCATCAACTACCGCAACCACCGCAAGATCGTCGTCATCGACGGCGAGATCGGCTACACGGGCGGCATGAACGTGGGGCAGGAGTACATCGACGGCGGCAAGCGCTTCGCCACCTGGCGCGACACCCACCTGCGCGTCACCGGCCAGGCCGTCGCCGCGCTCGAGAAGCTGTTCGCGTCGCGCTGGCGCGAGCAGAAGCACAAGAACGGCGGCGAGAACCTCTTCGCCCCGGAGTACATGCCCGCGCCCGACCCCGACGCGGTCGCGGTCGGCACGCTGGTCGAGGTGGCCGCGCAGGGGGTCGAAGACCCCTGGAGCGCAGCCCGCCGCGCCCACATGGTGGCCATCGGCCAGGCGGAGGAGTCGGTCTGGATCCAGTCGCCGTACTTCATCCCCGACTACAGCATCTACGACGTCATGATCAACGCCGCCCTGAGCGGCGTCGACGTGCGGTTCATGATGACGGGCATCCCCGACAAGCCGATCGCCCTCTGGGCCGCCCAGACCTACTACCGCAAGCTCATCGAGGCGGGGGCGCGCATCTTCCTGTACGAGGCCGGGTTCCTCCACGCCAAGACGATCCAGGTGGACCACAGCGTGTGCGCCGTGGGCACCATGAACATCGACCAGCGCAGCCTCAAGCTGCACAAGGAGCTCATGGTCTGGGTATTCGACAGAGGATTCACGCAGCAGGTCGCCGACGCCTTCACCGAGGACATGCGGCACTCCCGCGAGGTGACCTGCGCGGACCTGGACGCGGTCGGCGGCCTGACGAGGTTCCGCAACCAGGCCGCCCGGCTCTTCTCCAACGTACTCTGACCGAGGGGCGATCACGGCACAGACCCAGCCAGACGAGACGCCGGCGCGGCCGGCGAGCGCCGGCAGGCGCGCCGGCCACGCCGTATGGATCAAGCGCGCCGTCATCCTCGGCTTGACGGCGCTCGGCCTGTACGTCGTCTGGCCGAGCCTCGCCGCCGTCTTCTCGTCCGGCCCGCAGCTCAGGACGGTCCATCCCGTGTGGGGCATCCCGATCGTGCTCGCCGAGATCGCCAGCTTCGCCTGCATGTGGGCGCTGATGCGACTCGCCCTCGACGCGAAGCCGTGGTTCCCGATCGCCACGTCCCAACTGGCCGGCAACGCCTTCAGCCGCCTCGTCCCCGGCGGCGCGGCCGCCGGCGGCGCCCTGCAGTTCGACATGCTGCGTCAGGCAGGCGTCACCGCGACCTGGGCGGCGACCAGCGTGACGGCCGTGTCGCTGATCTCCACCGCGACGCTGCTCGCCCTGCCGGCCATCAGCATCGTCTCAATCCTCATCACGGGCGCCCCGGTGGAGCGCAACCTCTTCCGCGTGGGCTCCATCGCCGTGGTCGTGGGCCTCGGACTGATCGCCGGCGGCGCGGTACTCCTGTTCGCCAACGGCCCGCTGCTCTGGGTCGGCGGAGTCCTGCAGAAGTCGCGCAACCAGGTCCTGCGGCGACGCCCCCCGATGACCGATCTCCCCGAGCGCCTCGTCGACGAGCGTGACCTCATCCGCCGGGTCCTCGGCGCCGGCTGGTGGCAGGCGCTGCTCTACAGCGCCGGGAACTGGCTGCTCGACCTCGTGGCGCTCCTCTTCGCGCTCGCGGCGGTCGGCGCCGAGCCCCGGGCATCGGTCGTGCTCCTCGCCTACGTGGTGGCCGCCTTCCTCGGCATGGTCCACATCACGCCCGGCGGCCTCGGCTTCGTCGAGGCCGGCCTGGTGGGCACGCTCGGCGTCGCCGGCGTGCCGGCCGACCAGGCGGTGCTCGCGACCCTCGTCTACCGCCTGGTCTCGTTCTGGCTTCCCATGCCGGTCGGGGTCGTCGCCTACTACCTGGCCGCGAGACGCTACGGGAAGCCGCGCCACGTGGAGGACGACACCCGGGGACGGGTCGTCTCTTAGCGCGCGGGCGTTCCCGGCCTCTCGCGGCCTCCGGTGGCCCCGCTGCCGCCCCCGGCGGACCCGCAGCGCCGCGGCGTCCTGCGCCCGTCGGTGAGGTGCGTCAGCGCCAGCACCGGGTGACGTCGGAGCATGCGGGGGCCGCTGTAGCGCATCACCTCGCGCACCCGCTCGCGCATCGCCGGCTTGTAGCAGTGCGTCTCGCAGTTCGCGCAGGTCGGCTTCTCGGCGCCGTACCTGCAGGCGCCGAGGCGGCGACGCGCATACGCGAGCAGCTCCGCGCACTCGTCGCAGAGCCCCTCGCCGTCGTCCGACGTCGCCGTCCCGTGATGGGCGCGGCAGTACATGGCCACCATCGTGGCGATGGTCTTCTCTTCTCGTGCCAGGCGCTGCCCCGGCCTCGCCGACTTCTCAGCCATGCCACTGTGATACCACGGCGACGGCGGCGCTCACCTTGACTCACGTCAGGTCGTCGTCCCGGTCCGTGGCGCCGATGCCGCTCTCACGACTGGACACGCACGCCGACGGAAGGGGTAGTCTTACAGCCGTGAGCGACGACTGGCGCATCGAGCACGACAGCATGGGCGAGGTCCGCGTTCCCGCCGAGCGCTACTGGGGCGCGCAGACGCAGCGCTCCCTGGAGCACTTCCCAATCGGCAGGCGCGACTTCCGCTGGGGACGGCGCGTCGTCTGGGCCCTCGGCGTGCTCAAGCTGGCCGCGGCGAGGGCCAACGAGGAGCTCGGCCGTCTCCCGCAGGACAAGGCCGAGCTCATCCAGCGCGCCGCCGCCGAGGTCATGGACGGCGCCCTCGACGACGAGTTCCCGCTGGTGGTCTTCCAGACCGGCAGCGGGACGCAGAGCAACATGAACGCCAACGAGGTCATCGCCAACCGCGCGAACGAGCTCGCCGGCACGGGCCGCGGCGCCGGCAAGCCTATCCACGCCATCGACGACGTCAACCTAGGACAGTCGAGCAACGACACCTTCCCGTCGGTGATGCACATCGCCGCCGTCGCCGAGCTTGAGGACGAGCTCATCCCCGCGATCCTGGAGCTCCGGGAGACGCTTGCGGCCAAGGGAGACGAGTTCCGGGACGTCGTGATGGTGGGGCGCACGCACCTCCAGGACGCCACCCCGGTGACCCTGGGTCAGGTGATCTCCGGGTGGGTGGCGCAACTCGACCAGGCGCTCGCGACGGTCCGGGGGTCGCTGCCGGGACTGTGCGAGCTGGCGCTCGGCGGGACGGCCGTCGGGACCGGTCTGAACACCGACGCCCGCTTCGCCGGGACGGCCGCGGCGCACATTGGCCGGCTCACAGGCAAGCCGTTCCGGCCGGCCGGCAACTTCTTCGCCGCGCTCTCGGCGCACGACGCCGTCGTCAACGCCAGTGCGGCCTTACGGACCCTTGCCGGCGCACTCATGAAGCTCGCCAACGACGTCCGCTGGTACGCGTCGGGACCTCGCGACGGCATCGGAGAGCTGCGCATCCCCGAGAACGAACCGGGCTCCAGCATCATGCCGGGGAAGGTCAACCCAACGCAGGCCGAGGCCCTCACCCAGGTGGCCGTGCGGGTGTTCGGCAACGACGCCACGGTGGCGTTCGCGGGCTCGCAGGGCAACTTCCAGCTCAACGTCTACAAGCCGGTGATGCTGCACGCGCTGCTCCAGTCGGCGCGACTGCTGGCGGAGGCCGCGCGCGCGTTCGACACTTTCTGCGCGCGCGGCATCGAGCCGGACCGCGAGGTGATCCGCCGGCACCTCGACGCGTCCCTCATGCTGGTGACGGCGCTCACGCCGCACATCGGCTACGAGAAGGCAGCCCGGATCGCCCAGACGGCGCATCGCGAGGGCGTCACGCTGCGCGAGGCGGCGCTGGACCTCGGGTACGTCACCGCCGAGGAGTTCGACCTGTGGGTGCGCCCGGAGGACATGACGCACCCGCTCGAGTCGTGAGCGCGCGGTCGTCGCAGAAGGACGGGCGGCGCGCGCCCCGCGACGCCGGGCGCGCGCCCAAGAGCGCCAAGCGGCCTGCGCCCGCCCGCCGCCCGGCAGCGCGGACCCGCACGGCCCCTGCTGCCAGAGCCCGCACGTCTCCCGCGCGTGGCCCCGGACGCAGGGGCGGCGGCTTCCTCGACACGTTCATCATCGCGCTGCTCGTGGTGCTCGCCGTGATGGTGGTGGCGTTCCTCGTGTTCGTCGCCCGCGTGTTCGGCTGAGCGGCGTCCCCTGGTCGGCGGCGTCCCGGTGGCCTCAGAGGTTGGTGGGGCTCTGCGGCTCGATCTCGCCGAGCGCCGCCCGGGCCGCGAGGGCGAGCTCACGCTCGTGCTCGCGGCCCACCGCGAACACCCGGTACAGGTGCGCCTTGGCCGGCACGAACTCGAGGATCCCGGTGAGCAGCTGCTCCTCGATCCGGTCGGTGGCCGGATCGTAGACCGGCAGCCGCTTGGGCCCCACGAACGGGTTGAGCGGCCGCGGGTCCTGGGACGCGATGTCAACCACGAACTCCACGTCGCGCGACCCGGGCGGGAGGTTCCGCACGATGGCGGCGCGGAACTCCTCGCGCGTCAGGTCGCGGGCGGCCGGCAGAGGTTGCTGCCGCTCCACATGGTGCTCGTACACCATGCTGTACTTGACGTGCCGGTGGATGATGCTCTGCCACTCCTCCGCGAGCTCCCGCCGCAGGCTCTGGAACGGTTCGTCCAGCCACGACTCCACCGTGGTGAACAGCGACCATTCGGTGAGGCGGCGATACACGCCGGGGTCTTCCAGCGGACTCGCCGGCAGGACGAGCTCCAGGGTCGGGCGGAAGATCTCGCGCAGGTGCAGGTCGATGGCGTGCCCGATGCGGTGGAAGTACACGTTCTCGTACATGTAGAAGCGCGCGTTGAGGAAGGCGCGGAGCGAGCTGAGCGCTCGCTTGTGGAACGTGAGCCCCTCGTCGGTACAGAAGGTGTAGTAGATGAGACGGTCGACGTCGATGGGGCCGAGCCCGACGCCGCACATCTGCGCATCGCGGCGCACGTAGTCCAGGTTGTCCACGGTGACAGCGCCCGAGAGCGCGCGGTGGAGAAGCCGCACCCAGCGCGGAACGGTCTCGCTCTCCTCCGCCCGCACCAGGAACGCCACGTGTTGCGGGTCGACGGCTTCTCCGGAGGCGAACGGCCCCGACGGGCTGCGCCGCAGCTCGGCGAGCAGCGGCCCGAGTTCCTCCACGATCAGCCGCTGCGAGATCTGCTCGTGGTCGACCCCGAACACCGGCAGCAGGTACTCCTCGTCGCAGAAGTGGCTGAACGGGCCGTGCCCCAGGTCGTGCAGCAGACCGGCCATGCGAAGCGTCTCCTCCACGAGCGCGAGGGAGGGGGTACCGGACTCGACCTCGGCGAGCGTGGGGTAGACCTGCCGCGCCAGCTGCCCGGCCAGGTGCATGGTGCCGAGGCTGTGCGAGAAGCGGCTGTGCTCCGCGGTGGGAAATACCCACCAGGAGCTCTGCAGCTGGTGGATGCGCTTGAGGCGCTGCACCCACGGGTTGTCGATCACGTCCGGCTCGGCGATCTCGCCTGCCCGGGAGAGCGTGATGCGCAGGTAGCCGTACAGCGGGTCGGCGATGAGGTGGACGTCGTCGTACGGCAGTCTCATGCGTTCAGCCTACCGCCGCGGAGGGACGGGTCTCAAGGACGCCGCCCCATCGAGCGTCCGTCCCCGAGCAGCCGCTCGTACGCCTCCTCGTGCGCGGTGATGAAGGCGTCGTGCCCGAACCGCTCCTGTACGGAGCTCCTGCACTCCGCCGGGTCGATGTCGTCGATCCGGCCGAACGCCTCTACCATCTCGTCGACCGTGTCGACGATGAACCCGTTGCGTCCGTCCTCGATCACCTCGGGCACCGAGCCCTGGCGCATGGCGATCACGGGCGTGCCGCAGGCGAGCGACTCGATCATCACGAGGCCGAAGGGCTCCGGCCACTGGATCGGGAACAGCGTGCAGCGAGCGTGCTCGTAGAGCCGCACCTTGGTCTCGTGGTCCACCTCGCCGCGGTAGTGGACCTTGTCGGACAGGTGCGGCTCGACCTGCGTCGCGAAGTACTCGCGCTCCGGCCCCTCGTTGACCTTCCCACCCATGATGAGACGCCGGTCCAGCCGGTGGGCGACCTCGATCGCGGTGTGGGCGCCCTTGTCCGGGGTCATGCGGCCGATGAACAGCAGGTAGTCGTCCTTCTGACGGCTGAAGGGCATGTGCTCCACGTCGATCGCGTTGGGGATGGTGCCGACGAAGTCGAGGTCCGGGAACCCCTGGCGCTGGTAGTCGCTGATGGCGATGAACTTGAGCTCGGAGCGAAAGGACCCGAGCGTCTTCTGGGTGACCGGATCGGCGGGGCCGTGCAGCGTCGCCACCACGGGGGTACCGGTGATGCGGTGCACGAGGGCGCCCATGGCGCGGCTGGCAAGGCCGTCGTGATCATGGATGACGTCGAACTCGTCCGCCCGCAGGTAGGCGTCGAGGCTGTGCATGACCTCGAGGTGGTGGCCGTTCTCCATCTGCTCGTACGGGGCGCGGGCGAAGATGTAGCTCAGCCGCGCCCTCGTCTCGGAATCGCCGCTCGCGAACAGCGTGACGTCGTGACCGCGCGCGACCAGACCCTCCGTGAGGAGACTGACGACGAACTCGATGCCGCCGTAGCGCTGCGGCGGCAGGGGGAACCAGGGCGGCGCGATCATCCCGATGCGCATCGCGTCCTCCAGAGGGTCGTTGCCGAGCGGGGCGCGCGGCATCGCCGCGCGCCCTTCCGGCTTGAATCTTACCCGGCGGGCAGAGTACCGAGCACGACCAGGCCCGAGCCGGGGTAGGCTACAGACGTGATCGACCTGCACACGCACACGACGTACTCGGACGGCTCGCAGACGCCGACGGAACTGGTGGAGGAGGCGGCGGCGATCGGCCTGACGGCGATCGCCGTCACCGACCACGACACCGTCGACGGCCTGCCCGAGGCGCTCGCCGCCGGCGAGCGCCTCGGCGTGGACGTCATCCCCGGTGTGGAGATCAACCTCGAGCACGACAGGGTCACCATGGACATGCTGGGGTACTTCCTCGCCGGCATGCCTACGGACGAGCTCAAGCGAGAACTGGCCGATCTGCGCGCGTACCGCGACGAGCGCAACGCGCGCATGGTCGAGCGTCTGGCCGAGCTGGGCATGCCGCTGGACCCGCTCGCGCTGGCCGCGGCCGGCGAGAACGGCGCCGTCGGCCGTCCGCACATCGGCGAGGCCATGGTGCGTCACGGCTACGTGAGCTCCATCAACGAGGCGTTCGACCTGTACCTGCGGCGCGGCGCACCGGCCTGGGTGGATCGCCGGCGGCTGGCCCTGGGCCGCGCCCTCGGGCTGCTGCGCGCCTCGGGCGCCCTCCCGGTGCTCGCGCACCCGGGCATCATCCGCACAGATGACGCCGGCCTCAACCGGATCGTCCGTGACGCGGCGCGCGCCGGCATGGTCGGTATCGAATGCTACTACCCCCTGCACGACCGCGAGACGGTCCGGCGGTGTCTCGGGCTCGCCGAGCGGTACGCGCTCGTCCCGACCGGCGGCTCCGACTACCACGGGACGGTCAAGCCGAAGGCCCGCCTCGGTGTGGGGTCCCTCGGCGGGCCCGTCCCCGATCACGCCCTCGTCGACCTCCGCTGCCTGGCCGAGGACCAGCTGGAGCGCCTCGCCTGACCGCGAAGGCCGAGGCTGCACGCCTCAGGCCTTCACCGTATTGTCCGGCAATCCCCCCGGGGGTATAGTCGCTTGTGTGGAAGAGTACATGGATCAGGATGAGGCAGGGCGCCTGATCAACCGTCTGCGCCGGGTCGAGGGCCAGTCCCGCGGTCTGCAGCGGATGATCGAGCAGGGCCGGCCCTGCGAGGAGATCTTCACCCAGCTCGCCGCCACCAAGGCGGCGCTCGACCGCGTGGGCGTGCTGCTCATCTCGCTGAAGATGCGCGAGTGCCTCAACGAGGAGGCCGGCGACCAGGTCGCCTCTCCCGAGGCCGTCGAGAAGGCTCTCGAGGCCTTTCTCAAGTACGCACGCTGCGTGAAGTAGTCGGGCGGCACGGCGTGGCCGAGAAGTTCGACCCCGCCAGGGCGGAGGCGCTCGAGAACCCGGACAGGCTCGTCGAGCTGCCACCCGCCAAGCTGGTGGAACTGCTCCGCATCAGCGGCGCCGAGACCGTGGTGGATTTCGGCGCCGGCACCGGCATGTACTCGCTGCCGCTGAGCGACGCCGTCCCGCTCGGGACCGTCTTCGCCGTCGACGAGCAGCCGGTGCTGCTGGACCGCCTGCGCGCCAAACTCGAGGCGCGTCCGACCAGCGGCAACGTGCACCTCGTCACCGCGGACCGCGGGCGCGTGCCGCTGCAGGACGGCGTCGCGGACCGGATGCTCATGGTGAACGTCGTCCACCACCTCGACGAGGAGGCGCCGGCCGAGGTCTTCCGCCTGCTGGCTCCGGGGGGCATCCTCGTGGTGGCGGAGTACGCCCAGATGGACCGCCCGGTCGGGCCGCCCAACGACCACGTGCTCGCCCTCGACGAGCTGCGTGCCGTGCTCACCGGGGCCGGCTTCACGGAGCTCGCCGTGTATGCCCCGGGAACCGTCGGCCTGTACCACACGGTGATCGTCTCGGAGAAGCCGCGGCCGTGAGGGAGCGGGAGACGGTCGCCTCCCCGGCGGCCGCCAGGGCCGCCGGCGCCGGCCGGCCGCCGGGACCGTCACTCGTCTCCCACGTGCTCGCGCGACACGGCGCGGGGCTCGACAAGTCGCTCGAGCGACTCGTCGAGCCCTTCGGCGGCTGGTCCGCCCTGGTGACGCCGGGGGAGCGCGTGGCCGTCAAGATCAACCTGCTGCGCGCGGCGCCGCCGGAGAAGGCCGTCACCACGCATCCCGAGACGCTGGGCTGTGTGCTGCGAGCGCTCAAGGCCGCCGGGGCTGAGCCGTTCGTGGCCGACAGCCCCGGCGGCCCCAACGGTCCGGCCAAGGTCGCGCGAGCGTACAAGATCAGCGGCATCGCCGACGTGTGTGCCACCGAGGACGTGCAGATCGTCGACATCGAGGACGACCCGGCCGTGCTCCGGGCGCCCGAGGGTCGCCTCTACCGGTCCTTCCCCGTCGGCAAAGCGTTCCTGGACGCCGACGCCGTCGTGCAGGTCGGCGTCCTCAAGACCCACCAGCTGATGCGCCTCACCGGCGGCGTCAAGCTCACCTACGGCGTCATCCCCGGTTTGGCCAAAGCGCACCTCCACGTCAAGGCCCAGCGCCGCGCCGACTTCGCCGACATGCTGCTCGACCTGCATCTCGCGCTGCAGCCGCGGTTCACCATCATCGACGGCATCGTGGCGATGGAGGGGCAGGGTCCCGGCAGCGGCACGCCGCGCGACCTCGGGTCGCTCTTCGCCGCGCGCGACTGTCTGGCGCTCGACGCCGCGCTCGCCGACCGGACGGCCCACGAGCGCGACAGCGTGCATACCATCGCCGCGTCGATCAGGCGAGGCCTGCTGGACCCGGCGCAGCCGTACCTGCCGGCCGGCGACCCCATCGAGCCGGAGCACGACTTCAAGCCGGTCCGCAGGGACATGCAGGAACTCCTGCCTTCGTCCCTGCACCGTCTGGCGCGGAACCTCATCACCGCCAGGCCACGGCTGGTCGACCCGGACGCCTGCATCCGCTGCAACGAGTGCGCCGCCATCTGCCCCACCCGCGCCATCGCCATGGATCCGCTGCCGGACTACGACGACGACGCGTGCGTGCGCTGCTACGCCTGCACGGAGGTCTGCCCCACCGCGGCGATCGACGCCGTGTCCCCGCTGCTGGTCCGGCTCCTGGGGCGCCGTCGCTGATCACGCCGGGCGTGCGCCTCAGCGGCCGGCCTCGACGTGGAACACGACGACCTCCGGCCGGCAGAAGGCACGGAACGGCAGCATGCTCGTGCCGACGCCGCGCGTCACGTAGAGCGGCCGGCCGCCGACGTCGTAAGCCCCCTCGGCGAACTCCGCGTGCAGGTCGCTCAGCATGATGCGGCGGCCCGGCAGCGGAAGGCAGATCTGGCCGCCGTGCGTGTCGCCGGCGAGCGTGAGGTGGAAGTCGCCCGGCGCCGTCCGTTTGACCACGTCGGCGTGGTGGGTGAGCAGCAGGCGCAGGCTGCCGGGCCGGCGGTCCAGCGCGGCCAGCACCGCCGGCAGGTCGTCGTGGTCGCCCGCGGTGTCGTCCACGCCGCCGATCCGGATGCTCGCCCCCGCATGCTCCATAGACGCGACCTCGTTGTGGAGCAGGCGTACGCCGCAGCTCTCGACGAACGCCGCCTCGGTCGGTCTCACGAAGGGCGCCTTGCTGTCGCCGTGATCGTGGTTGCCGAACACGCCGAAGACGCCGAGGGCCGGGCGGAGCCTCCGCAGCTCGCGACGCAGCCGGTCGAGGCCGTGCGTCCCTCCGGCGAAGTCGCCGGTGACGAGGACGAGGTCCGGCTCCGCCTCCAGCGCGAGATCCACCGCCTTGCGCACGGCGCGAAGGTTGAGACTGGGCGTGAACCCGGCATGGAAGTCCGAGAGCTGCACGATGACGAGGCCGTCGAGCGCCGCGTCGGCGTCCGGCGCCGGCAGGCGCAGGTCGACGCGGCGCACCCACTGGGCCTCGTGCAGCAGATAGGCGAGGCCGAGGGCGGCGGCTCCGGCGGCCGCGGCCGCCGCCCTCAGACGGTTACGCGTGAGCCGGTTCAGGCGACGTCGTCCGGCGCCGTGCCGGCGGGGCCGCCGTAGGCGTCTTCGCCGCCCACGCCGTTGCCGCCCCCGTCCATCTGGGCGCGCAAACGCTCGCGGGTCTCCTCGATCTTGCGCCGCAACGCCTCGTTCTGGTCCGCCGCCGAGTCCTTCCCTGCACCGATGGCGCCCCTGATCTTGTCGATCTGCCCGCTGATGCCGCCCTCGCCGAGGAGCTGCTGGCGCGTCTCGCGCCCGCTCTTGGGCGCGAGCAGCAGACCCGCCACCATGCCCACGACGGCGCCGACCAGGAACCCTCCGCGCTTCTTCTTGTCCGCCATCCCCACCGTCCTCTCAGATCGTCTTTTGGTCAGTATCTCACCTCGAACCCGTGCACCGTGTCATCGGCAGGAGCGTCCTCGACCGTGAGCCTCGAGACCTCCGCAGCCGGGGGCCCGACCCGGCACCAGTCGAGCATGGCGTCCACCGCGCCGGCGTCCCCCTCCAGGTGGAGCCGGACCGACCCATCCGGCTCGTTGCGTACCCACCCGCGCAGGCCACGCAGGGCTCCCTCTCTGCGGGCGGTCGCCCGGTAGTAGACGCCCTGCACGCGACCGCTCACCCTGACGTCCACAGACTTCATGTCCGCCTCCTCCGGATAGGTGGAGTCTCCCCGGGCGTCCTCGCCCCCGAGCGAGGTCCAGCCGGCATCCGCGTCCTCCGCCGCTCCGCCGAGGGCGGCCCGGCGGCGCTCCTCCGGGCCGGCGTCGCGGACGAGCGGCACGAAGCGGCAGCGCGTGTCGTGCCGCTCCTTCAACGCGTCGCCGTCCCGCTCGACGACCGTGAGCACCTGATCGCCGCGGCCGCCACCGACGGGCATGACGAGCCTGCCGCCGTCGGCGAGCTGCGCGAGCAGCTCCGGCGGCACCCCGTCCGCGGCGGCGGCCACCAGGATGCCCTGGAACGGCGCCTGCTCGTGCCAGCCGCGGGCGCCGTCGCCGATCGCCTGATGGACGTTGTCGTAGCCGAGGCGGGCGAGCGTCGCGCGGGCGCGCTCCGCGAGCGGAGCGAGCCGCTCGACCGCGAAGACCTCGCCCACCACCTCCGCCAGCACCGCCGTCTGGTACCCACTGCCGGAGCCCACCTCCAGCACGCGCGAGCGCGCATCCACCTCAAGCAGCGAGGTCATCAGCGCCACCATGTACGGCTGCGAGATGGTCTGCCCCAGCCCGATGGGCAGCGGCGAATCCGCGTACGCGTCGGCGAGGGCGGACTCCGGCACGAAGAGATGCCGGGGCACGGCGCGCATGGCGGCCAGTACGTCGTCGTCCCGGAAGCCCCTGTGCACGAGCTGCTCCTCGACCATCCGCAGCCGCCGGACGGCGAAGCGTGAGCCGTCGCCGCTCACCCGGTGTCTCCCTCCTTCCGTGAGGAGCCGTCGGCGAGCGAAGGCTCGGCCGCTTCAGAGAGCTCCGGCGCGGCGGAGGGCTCCGGCGCGGCAGCGAGCTCCGACGCTCCAGCGGGCTCTGCCGCCGCGGAGGGCTCCGGCGGTGCCGGCGCTGCCGTCTGACGCGCGGCTCGTGCCGCCTGGCGCGCCGCCGCGCGGTGCATCTTCCGGTACTTGGTCCGCCGGCTCGTGCGCACGCGCCAGTAGACAACGCCGGTCAGGCCGGCACACGCGTAGCCGAAGTAGGGAAGCGCGAGAACGAAGATGCTCCCGAGGAACGCGCCGAGCTCCTCGGCGGTGCTGATGAGCGACACCACCGCCGGGCTCGGCACGCTCTTGGGGCGGCTGAGGTGCTTGGTGTACTGCGCGAACCAGGCGGCGCCGGCGCCGACCGCCGCCCCGATGACGACGCCCCGCCATCCGAACGGGATGGTGGACGCCCCCGCGATGCCGCCGATGACCAGGCGGTACGGCATGATCAGGCGGTCCTGGAGACGGTCCAGCTTGGCGATCCTGTCGAACGTGGACTCGAGGATGGCGAGCACGACGAACGTCGCGATCGCGAGCCAGTGGTTGAGCCACGAGAACGCCGCGTTGGTCTCGACGCCCCAGTCGAAGTAGCCGACCACGCCGATGACGGCAAGCGTGAGCGACGGCCGGATGCCGGCGATGGACCCCAGCCCGAGCATCCGCCCGATCGCAAGGATCCAGGCGGTCACCACGCTTCCTCCATCGCTCGATTGTACCCGTCGCCCGGCTGCCTCGCGCCCCGCGCAGCATCACGCAGACGACGCCTGGCCGACGGAGCGGCAGGCTCGGCATGGCGGCCGGATCAGACGTCGCGCGCGTAGGCCCCGCGACCCTCCTCGTACAGGTCGCCGCCGTGACAGTCGTTCACCACGATCGCGGGGAAGTCGACCACCTCGAGCCGCGCGACCGCCTCGGCGCCGAGCTCGGGGTAGGCGATGACCTCGTTGCCGACGATGCGCCTGGCGAGCAGGGCGCCGGCTCCGCCGGTGGCGGCGAAGTAGACGGCGACCTCGTCCCGCATGGCCTGCTTGACCTCGGCCGTGCGCAGCCCCTTGCCGATCATCCCCTTGAGGCCGTGCCGCATGAGCAGCGGCGCGTAGGCGTCCATGCGGCCGCTGGTCGTGGGGCCGGCGGAGCCGATGACGTTCCCCGGCTTGGCGGGGCTCGGTCCCATGTAGTAGACGACCGCGCCCTGCAGGTCGAACGGCACCTCCTCGCCGGCCTCGATGAGCGCGACCAGCCGCTTGTGCGCCGCGTCGCGCGCCTGGTACAGGGCGCCGGTGATCTCCACGGCGTCACCGGCGCGAAGGCTCCGGACGACGTCGTCGGTCAGAGGAGTCGTGATCTTCTTCGCTGCCATCTCCCCCTCCTCAGAGCGTCACGGTCTTGTGCCGCTGCGCATGGCACTGGACGTTGACGGCCATCGGCATGCTGGCGATGTGGCACGGCATCTCCTCGATGAACACGTCGAGCGCCGTGGTGCGGCCGCCGAGACCCTGCGGGCCGATGCCGAGGGCATTGACCCTCTCGAGCAGCTCGTCCTCCATGGCCGCTATGCGCGGGTCGGGATGCGTGGAGCCCACGTCGCGGAGCAGCGCCTTCTTCGCCAGCAGCGTGACCATCTCGATGGTGCCGCCGATGCCGACGCCGATGATCACCGGCGGGCAGGGATTGGAACCGGCGCGGCTGACGGTGTCGACCACCGCGTCGGCGATGCCGGCCCAGCCCTGCGACGGCTTGAGCATGCTGAGCGAGCTCATGTTCTCGGCGCCGCCGCCCTTGGCCATCAGCGTCAACGTGACCTTGTCGCCCGGGACGATGCTCGTGTGGATGATGGCGGGCGTGTTGTCCGTCGTGTTGCGGCGCGCGTGCGCCGGTTCCTCGGCGACGGACTTGCGGAGGTAGCCGTCGCCGTAGCCCCGCCGCACGCCTTCGTGGATCGCGGCCTCAAAGTCGCCGCCCGTGAGGTGCACGTCCTGCCCCACCTCTGCGAAGATCACGGCGAACCCGGTGTCCTGGCAGATCGGCACGCGATCGGCCGCCGCGATGTCGGCGTTCTCCACGAGCTGCGCCAGCACCTCGCGGCCGACCGGCGACTCCTCTGTCTCCTGCGCCGCCTTCAGTGCGTCGTACACGTCCGCCGGCAGATCGTAGTTGGTGGTGATGCAGAGGTCCTTGACCGCTGCCGTCACCTCGGCGACATCGACTTCACGGATGGCGCCCATTTCACTCGACCTTCTTCTCACCGCCGGCCGGCGGCTCCGGCTCGCCGGCCGGCGGCGTCCACGCCGGCGGTTCCTCGGAGACCACCTCGGCGTCCTCGACGCCGTCGCTCTTCTTGATGCCGGAGGCGGCCTTCTTGATCGCCTCCGTGGCCTTGTCGATGGCCTGCTGGGTGGCGGCGGCGATCTTCTCCGCCGCCGGTCCGAGGGCGTCGACGGCCTTGTCGGCCATCTCGCCGGCGTAGTCGCCGGCGCCGCGCGCCACGGCCCTGCCGGCCGCCTTGGTCGGCGCCGGCGGGCGGCTGTCCTCCGGCATGGGGATGTAGCCCAGTGCCATCTGGTCCTGCACCAGGCCGCGGGCCCTGGCGATGATCGCCGTCGCCTCCTCGACCTCCTGCTCGAAGGTGAGGTCGGTGCGCAGCGCGATACCCTGCTCGATGGCCTTCATCGCCACCGCCGCGGCCTCGCGCGGGAACACCTCCCAGTCGTCCATGGTCGGCATGATGTAGTCGGCGCTGAGGCCCTTGTCCTCCGCCACCTTGGCGAGCTCCTCGGCCGCGGCGATGCACATCTCGTCGGTGATCGTCTTTGCGCGCACGTCCAGGGTGCCGCGGAAGATGCCGGGGAAGCCGACGGAGTTGTTCACCTGGTTGGGGAAGTCGCTGCGGCCGGTGGCGACCACGGCGGCCCCGGCCTCCTTGGCGTCCCACGGCCACATCTCGGGGATGGGGTTGGCGCAGAGGAACACGACGGGGTCGCTGGCCATGCCCCTGATCCAGTCGGGCTTGATGGTGTCCGGACCCGTCTTGCTGAGCGCGATGCACACGTGGGCGCCCTTGAGCGCCTCCTCGATGCCGCCCTCACGCTGCTCCGAGTTGGTGATCGTGCAGTACTTCCACTTGTCGACCCACTCGTCCTTGACCGCCTCGACGTCGCTCCGGCCCTTGTGGAGGATCCCCTTGCTGTCGACGACGCGGCACTTCGCCGGGTCGGCGCCGTAGGCGAAGATCAGGCGGCTGATGGCGACGT
>JAAZAR010000120.1 GCA_012514235.1 Actinomycetota bacterium | reverse complement strand
GCTGCTGCGCGCCGCGGCGCGCACGCACGAGGTCGCCGTCGTGGGGGCGGCTCCCGCCGACGCCGATCTCGGCCTGCTGCGGGAGCTCTGCTCCGAGGTGCGGACGGCGCCGGCCGGCGGAGCCAGGCCGGCGCCCCGGCGCGCCGCGACCGCCGGCAGGCGGTTGCTCTCGCCGGTTCCGCTCGTCAGCGCCGGGCGGGCGCGCTCCGTCGCCTCGCTGGTCGAGGAGCTGGCCGCCTCGTGGCGGCCGGACGCCCTGGTGGTCGAGACCCTCCACGCGGCACACTACCGCCTGCCGGACGTGCCGCTCGTCGTCGACCTCCCGGAGGTGCCGAGCGGCCTCTGCGAGTCGGCCGCCGCCGCCCGGCCGGTCCGCTACCTGGCCGCCAACCTGCAGGCCGCCACGAGCCGCCGCTACGAGCGCAGCCTGCTGCGCGACACCATCCCGGTCACGATCAACGACGGCGACCGGGAGCGCCTCGCCACGCTCGGCGTGGCCTCCTACACCATCCCGCTGGCGATCGAGCTGCCGCCCGAGGACGCCGTGTACGAGCGCGGCTCGACGGCGCGGCACGACGTGGCCGTGCGGCTCCTCTTCATCGGCTCCTTCGTCCATGCCCCGAACCGCGACGCGGCCAGGTGGCTGGTCAAGAGGCTGGCGCCGGAGCTGCGCGCCGAGCGCGTGCCCTTCGCCATGGTCATCGCCGGGCTGCAGGCGCCGCACTGGCTGCGCAAGGCCGCCGGCGGCGGCGTCACCGTGCTCTCGGACGCGCCCGACCTGGACCCGCTCTACCGCAGCGCCGACATCGTCCTGGCGCCGCTCCCCCACGGCGGCGGCACCAAGACCAAGACGCTCGAGGCCATGGCCTGGGGCCTGCCGGTGATCGGCACCCCCCAGGCCTTCACCGGTCTGCCGCAGCTGGACGGGCGGGCGTTCGTGGTGGACCCGCTCGACTCGCTGCAGGTGACGCGGCGCATCGGCGCGCTGCGCGACGACCCGGAGCTGCGGCTGGAACTGGGGCTGGCCGCGCGGCAGTACGTGGCCGCGGCCCACTCCCCGGAGCTGGTGGACGCCAGGGCGGCCGCCCTTTTCGACGCCGTCGCCGCCGGCGGCGGCGTCGCCCAGGCGGAGGCGCTGGCGCGCGCGACTACGCCCGGTTCTTGAGGAACCAGTCGTAGGTGAGGCGGATGCCCTCCTCGAGACCCACCCGAGGGGACCAGCCGAGCGCCTTGATGCGGCTCACGTCCATGAGCTTGCGCGGCGTGCCGTCGGGGCGGGAGTCGTCCCAGAGCACCGGACCCTCGTAGCCGACCACCCGCCGGACGGTGTCGGCGAGCTCGCGGATGGTGAGGTCCTCGCCGCAGCCCACGTTGAGGAGGCCGTCCGGGACGTCGGCCGCATGCACGTGCTGCAGGCAGAACGCGATGGCCCGGCCGACGTCCTCCACGTACAGGAACTCCCGCCGCGGCGTGCCCGTACCCCAGAGCGCGAGCCCGGTCTCCGGTCCGCTCGCGCCGCTCTCCATCGCCACCTTGGCCTCGTGGAACTTGCGGATCATGGCCGGCAGCACGTGGCTCGAGTTGAGATCGAAGTTGTCGCCCGGTCCGTACAGGTTGGTGGGCATGAGCGAGAGGTAGTCGGTGCCGTACTCGCGGTTGAGGCTGCGGCACAGCTCGATGCCGGCGATCTTGGCGATGGCGTAGGCGCGGTTGGTCTCCTCCAGCGGACCCGTGAGGAGGTACTCCTCCCTGAGCGGCTGCGGGGCCTCGCGCGGGTAGATGCACGAGCTGCCGAGGAACACGAGACGCTGCACCTCGTGACGGAACGCCTCACCGATGATGTTGAGCTCGATGAGCAGGTTCTGCTCGACGAACTCCCAGGGCTGCTCCCAGTTGGCGAGGATGCCGCCCACCTTGGCGGCGGCGTCGATGACGGCCTCGGGCCGCTCCTCGTCGAAGAACCGCCGGGTCGCGGCCTGGTCCGTGAGGTCCACCT
>JAAZAR010000073.1 GCA_012514235.1 Actinomycetota bacterium | reverse complement strand
GCTGCGCGAGCTCCCGCCGGTAGTTGGCGCGGAACTCTGGGTAGCGGCGGCTGAGCCAGTAGGACACGTAGTAGCGCTTCTGCGATCTGCTCTGGATGCGCTTCTTCGAGTACACGTGCTGGGTGTAGCGGGGCAGCGGCTTCGGCTTGGGGAGCTTGATGGCGGCCGGTCGCACGGGGAGACAGAACCGGCCCAGGTTGACGCCGATGTAGACGATGGTGGGCACGTTCTTCGGAAGGAGGTTCACGAACGCGAGGTCCTGGGCGTACGAGCGGTGCTTGGAACCGAGGTTGTAGGCGTCCACCACGTATCCGCTGCGACGTTCGATCTGCCGCTCCCAGTGGTCGTCCAGGACAGTGCACTCTCGCGCCGCCGACCCGCCCAGCAGCACGACCAGCGGCACCGTGGGGGGCTCGGCGCGGAGGTTGGCGATCACCTGGACGCAGTGCTGCCAGTCCTTGCCGTAGTCGCCGCCGCGCAGCTCTTCGCCACGTGGAGCGACCAGCACGGACGAGGAGGTCGACGCCGGCGCAGGGGCCGCCCCGAGTCGCGCGGTTGCGGCGCCGGCGCCCTCGCCGGCCCTCGCCGGCGCCGCTGCGGATGTGAGCGCCGCCAGGGCGGCCGCCGCAAGGACGATGCCGGCCGGCCGTGCGGCGGCCGTCAGGCAGCGGCGCGCCAGGCTCTTACGAGCCGCCGTCATCCTGGAAGGCGTCGCTGTTCAGGATCTTGGCCGTCCTCGAGCTGAGCAGTCCTTGCCATACCTTGCGGCCTGGCTCGACGAGGTGCCACAGGTCGTAGAAGCTGGAGTTCGGAAGCTTCGCCGCGGACACGAAGCTCACCCACGGGATCCCGTACTTCTTGCTGAGGGCACGGCACTTGTCTCGGTACCTCTTGGTGGGCGCGTTGAGCGCGCTGCCGATGACGGCGGTGTTCCTCGGCAGCTCGAACAGGACCGGGCAGTAGCCGCGCCGCTGGCAGACCTTGATGAGCTGCTCCAGCTTCTTGGCGCTCGTGGCGAAGTTGCGCTTGAAGACGGGGTAGCGGTCCTTCTGCCAGGCCTTGACGAGGGCCTTCTTCTTCGCCTTGGACAGGATCTTGCGGGACGAGTAGGAGTGCGGCTGCTTGAGCGAAGGTTCCGCCGTCGGCAGCGGCGTGGGCAGCGTGACCGTCGCCGACTTCTGGGCGGAGGTGAACGATCCGAGGTTGACGCCGATGTACACGAGCGCGCTCGCGCCCGGAGGCAGCTTCTGCACGATGGCGATGTTCTGCGCCATGGTGCGATTGCGGGACCCCATGTTCCACGCGAGCGTCGCCGGACCGCCTTTGCGCTCGATCTGTTCGCGCCAGGCGGCGTCGCTGATCGTCGACTCGCGGGCCGCGGAGCCGCCGAGCAGCACGACCACGGGCCTGTCGGGCTCGACGGCCCGCATGTACCCGAGCGCACTGAGGATGCGTGCCATGTCGCCCGAGGCTGCGCCTCGGGCGGCCGGCACTCCGCCCTCTCCTGAGCCGGCCGATCCTGCTGCAGGCGTCTCTCCGGCGGCCGAGACGGGTGTGCCACCGCCCGAGGCGCCGACGCTCACCTGTGCGGAGCAGGCGGCGGCGATCGCGGTCAGGACGAGCGTGGCGAGGAGAATGAAGACGAGACGGGTGCGACGATGGCTGCGGATCATTGGCCCTCCTTCAGCGAGACCTGACTCTAGCATGGATGCCGCGCCGCGCGCCTGTCGTGCGCGGCGGACGCGGCGGATGTAGGGTTGCCGCGCGCGGCCCTGCCGGTGGGAACGGGCAGGCGGAGCCCGGGGAGGTGACCATGGAGACGACGGACGCAGCCGCGAGGCGCGGCGCGCGCGCCGGAGCCGGAGGCATGGGCATCCGTCACGCCTCGGACCAGTTCGCCGGGACGGATGGGGCGCGGCTGCACCTGCAGGCGTGGCTGCCGGGGGGACCCGGATCGGCCGAGACCACGGCCGTGAAGGCCGTCATCGCCGTGGTGCACGGTTACGGCGATCACGGCGGCCGGTACAGCCGGTTCGGCGAAGCCATGGCTGCGCGGGGCTTCGCCGTGTACGTCTACGATCTTCGCGGCCACGGGCTGTCCTCCGGCGCCCGCGGCCAGATCAGGCACTTCGACGAGTATCTGGAGGATACGGAGGTCTTTATCGGCGACGTGCGCCGGCGGCAGCCGGACAGGCCGCTGTTCCTGCTCGGCCACAGCATGGGCGGCTTGATCTGCACCCGCCTCGCGGAGGAGCGGCCTCCGGACGTGGCCGGGCTGGTGCTCTCGTCGCCCTTCCTGGCGTTGGTCGCCGACGTGTCGCCCTCCAGGGTCGTGGGGGCCAAGCTGCTCGCCGCGGTGTGGCCCGGCAGGGACATCGGCAACACCGTGCAGGCGGCGGACCTCTCGCACGACCCGGCGGTCGTCGCATCCTACGTGGCCGACCCTCTCGTCCACCATGTGGCGCCCGCCCGCTGGGCTGCCAGGACGCTGGCTGCACAGGAGGCAGCCATGGCGGGCGCCGGCCGTATCACGCTTCCGCTCTATCTGTTCTACGGGACGGACGATCCAGTGGCCGACTCTTCGCACGCCGAGGCGCTGGTCGCCGGCGTCGCCTCGGAGGACACGACGGTGCGGGCCTACCAGGGCTTCCTGCACGAGTGCCTCAACGAAGTGGGCCGCGAGCAGGTGGTCTCTGATCTCGCCGAGTGGATCGCGGAGCGGCTCGAGGGCTGACGTCGGGGCGGCTCGAGCGCCGACCACGCGCCGATTACAGGTCCGGCTCGAGCGCCGACCACGGCCCGCCCTGTCTGGCCGCCGCACGCCGGCGGTGTTCGGGTCGTTCCGGCGGCGATACGGGCCACCGTCTTTCGCTGGGACCGAGCAGCCGGGCGTCAGCGGTCCCGGTCGCGCGTCCGGTACGGCGTCGGGATGAACTCGACCGACGGCCGCCGCTGACTGCGCCGCGGGTAGAGCGTCATGAGCTCGTAGACGAGCTCCGGTACGGCGTCCGAGACCGGCAGGCCGAGCTGCCTCGCCTCCTCGAGGCGGATCGGGTAGTCGTGCGTCCAGCGACCTTCGCTGAGCAGGGCGGCGAGACGCTCCGCCTCCTCGTCCGGCACGCGGCCTTCCAGCAGCTCCCGGACCGTGGCGCGCACCTGGTCGATGGCCTTGCGTGCCACGTCGCCGAGGATGAGCGTCTCGTCGTCGCGGTTCGGGTTGTCCTTCTCGAGCGCCTTGAGGATCGATGCCGCCGGCCACGACCCTCGCGGGATGCTGCCCAGCTGCGGGTCGACCGGCCCGAGCACGGCGTCCGGGTCCATGAGGATCTCGTCGGCGGCCAGCGCGATGAGCGTGCCGCCGGACATGGCGAAGTGCGGCACGATGACCGTCACCCGCCCCTCGTGCCGCTTGAGGGCGTAGGCGATCTGGTCGCTCGCCAGGACGAGCCCGCCGGGCGTGTGCAGGAGCAGGTCGATGGGCATCTCCGGCGGCGTCATCCGGATCGCGCGCAGCAGCTGCTCCGAGTCGTCGATGTCGATGTAGCGGCTGAAGGGCAGGCCGAGGAGCGTCATGATCTCCTGGCGGTGGATGAGCGTGATCACGCGGGAGCCCCGCTCGTGCTCGAGCCGCCGGATCAGCTCGCGCCGCCGGCGGTCGCGGCGCCAGCGCATCACGCGAGGGACCACGAACAGCAGCACCAGGGCGACGAAGACGATCAGCAGGATCCAGGAGCCGGCGGTCATGACCTCACCACCTGGCCGCCGGTCCGGGGTCCACGTGGAAGGCCGAGGCCTGGTTGCGCAGCTCGGCCTGGCGGCGCAGTTCGCCGGTCTCGGCGAGGTTCGTGCGCCGGCGCCAGAGGCGGGCGGCCTCGCTCTCGGGCGGCAGGCTCGGCGGGGGCGTGCGCACACCGACGGCGCGTCCCTGACGGTCGATCACGAGCGGCTCGTGAGCGGGAGGCTTGACTCGTCTCCGGCGGAACATGCCCGTACTCTTCCCCCGGCGACCCCTCGGGATGCACGTCGGGGGTGTGGTCAGAGCAGGTGGCTGAAGTTGCCGGTACCCCAGGGGGAGGCGCCGACGGCGCGGGCCACGGCCTCGGCGTCGTTGCCGCGCCTGAGGGCGTCGAGGATGCCGCCGTAGTAGCCGTTCTTCAGCGTGATGATGGTGGCCTGCAGGCCCTGCTTCCAGCTCGTGTAGGCTTTGACCCCCACCGAGTTGAAGACCGTCGCTCCCGGCATGCTCTGGGTGGTGTTCAGCGGGTTGTAGTAGGCGGTGTTGTACCAGTGGCCGCCCTCCGCCATCTCCCAGGCGGTGATGGCGGCGACGTTGTCGGCGGTCACCGGGAAGCGCAGGGCCACGAGCAGCGCTCGCGCCCACGTGATCTGGGTGAACTGGCCGTTCTTGGCCATCGCCAGCGCGGCCCCGAGGCCGCCGCTCGCGAGGATCTTCTTGATGCGCCTGGTGACGTCCTGAAGGATCGCGCTGCGCTCGGCGAGCTTCTGGTCCAGCTCGGTCTTCTGCTCCTGGACCCGCTGCTCCGCCGCCAGGGCTGCCTGGCGATCCGTCTCGACGCGGCGCTCCAGCCGGCGCGCCTCGCGCGCCAGCCGCTGTGCCTCGTCCTCGGAGCGCCTGTCCTGGTCGGCGATGGCCTGCTGCAGCGAGCGGAAGGTCTCGATGTCGGCGAGGCTCTTGATGCTGGAGAGGATGTCGAGCCAGTCGAACCCGCCGGTCTTGTAGAGGGAGGCGGCGCGCTCCGCCAGGATCTCGCGCTGCAGCTCGAGATCGTTCTCCGCGCGGGCCAGCTGCCGGCGTGCGAGTTGCAGCTCCTGGTTGACCTCGTCGAGCTTGCCCTGCGCCTCTACCAGGGCGGCTCCTACCGACTGGAGGTCGGCCTGCAGGCTCTCCATCTCGGCGCGCGTGCGCTTGGCCTCCTTCTGCAGCTCGTGCAGCGAAGGAGCGGCCGCCGCCCGCGCCGGCAAGGCGGCCGCGACGCCGCCCGCCAGCAGCACGACCACGCAGAGCGCCGCCGCCGCGGCTCGATGCCGGCGCCGCGGCGCGTGCCGCTGCCTGGGAGGGATGACGCTGTCGACCATGCTGTGGCTGTCCTGCTGCTCTGGCTCCGGTATCGGCCGGGCGCAGAGCTTCTTGACCGCTGAAGGGGGGCAGACGCTGCGGCGCCCGCCCGCGAGGAGCTTCGCGCCGGTGGCGCGAATCCCTCCGGTCGGAGGGTACCGGCGGCGTGCCGCCGACGCCACCGCGCAGCGGTCTCGCCGGCGCGTCTGGGGCGCTGCGCTCAGACCTGGCCCGCGGCAGCCTGGAGCGCCGCCCACAGGCCGGCGACGTGCTCGCGTTCTGTCGGTTGTGCGCCGACCGACACGCGGACGATCAGCCGGCCCTTGAGGACGGACGTGCCGAAGTAGTAGCGGCCGGAGGCCGTGACCTGCTCGACGATGGCCGCGTTGTGCGCGGCCAGCGCCTCTTCGTCGCCGGCGAGCTCGGCCGGCACGTGCCGCAGGCATACGGTCTGGAGCGGCGCCGGGGCCATGAGGTGCCAGTCCGGCGCCGCCGCGACCTGGTCGGCGAGCCAGGCTGCGTTGCCGACGTCGCGACGGATCCGCGCCTGCAGCCCCTCGACGCCCTCGGAGCGCAGCACGAACCAGAGCTTGAGCGCGCGGAAGCGGCGCCCGAGCGGGATGCCCCAGTCGCGGAGGTTGCGCACGAGACCGTCCTGGGCCGTGCGCAGGTAGCTCGGATCGGTGCTCATCACGCGCACCAGGTGCTCTGGGTCACGGACGTAGTAGGCGGAGAGATCGAAGCCGGTGCCCATCCACTTGTGCGGGTTGAACACGACGGAGTCGGCGCGCTCGACGCCCCGCCACATCCAGCGGTACTCGGGGCAGATCATCGCCGTGCCGGCGAGTGCCGCGTCCACGTGCAGCCAGATGCCGTGGCGCTCGCAGAGATCCGCGACGCCGGCCACCGGGTCGAGCGCCGTGGTCGCCGTGGTCCCGACCGCGGCGACCACGGCGCAGGGCCGGCGGCCGGCCGCCAGGTCGTCCTCGACGGCGCGCTCGAGCAGGTCCAGCCGGAGCGCGTGCTGGTCGTCGGTCTCGACGAGGCGCAGATGCTCGGCGCCGAAGCCGGCGAGGAGCGCGCCCTTGGGCACCGAGCTGTGCGCCTGGTCGCTTGCGTACACCACGAGCGGCGAGTCCTCCGCCTGCAGGCCGCCTCTGTTCTGGCAGAAGTGCGAGACGCGCTCGCGGGCGCACAGCAACGCCGTCAGGGTGGACGTGCTGGCCGTGTCCTCGATCACGCCGGTGAACGTGTCCGGCAGCCCGACCATCCCGCGCAGCCACTCCATGACCACGTCCTCGACCTCGGTGGCCGCCGGACTCGTCTGCCAGCTCATGCCCTGGGCGCCGAGTCCCGAGGCGACGATGTCCGCGAGCACCGACGCGAGGTCGGTGTTGCTGGGGAAGTAGTGGAAGAAGCAGGGGTGGTTCCAGTGGGTGATCCCCGGCATGACGATGCGGTCGAGGTCGGCGACGATGCCCTCGAGGTCGCCGCCCTCCGGCGGCGGGCCGGCGGGCAGCTGCGCGCCCACCTCGCCCGGCCTGACCGGGCTCATCACAGGGTACTCGGCCGCGTGCTCGCGGTACGTGGCGATCCAGTCGACCAGCTCGTGGCCGAGTCGGCGGAACTCGTTGGGGTCCATGAGTGCTCCCGGGTCTGTGCGGCGGGCGGCGAGGCGGGCCTCGCCGCCCGCCGATTCTACCGGACCAGACGACGCGGGCGAGAAGGCCGGTCCGGGGGCCGGGGGACGAGCCGCCCTCCGTCGCTTGCCGCGGCGGCTCGGGTCGTGGAGGATGCTGGGGGGCGGTCCCTGCCCGGGCCGAACCCGATCCCACGAGCCTGGAGGCTTCTCGTGCACATCGAACCGTTCGTCGTCGAGCAGTGGATGAACGCTCACGAGACCACCGCCACCTGGAACCTCGCCGAGACGTGCGTCCACTCGTTGACGCTCGGCGAGCTGCTTGATCTGGGCGGCGACGTCGACGGCGTGGTGCGCCGCCTCCGCGAGACGTGGCTGGGCTACGGGGACATCGTGGGCTCGCCGCGCCTGCGCGCCGCGATCGCGGCGCTGTACGGCGAGCGCATCACCCCGGACCACGTGCTGACGGCCCACGGGGCCATCGGCGCCAACTTCCTCGCCCTCTACGCGCTTGTACAACCGGGTTCGACGGTCGTCAGCATCCTGCCCACCTACCAGCAGCTCTACTCGGTGCCCGAGTCTCTCGGCGCCGACGTGCATATGGTCCGGTTGCGCGAGCAGGACGGGTACCTCCCGGACGTCGAGGCGATCCGGGCCGCTGCCGACGAGCGGACCAGCCTGATCATCCTCAACAACCCGAACAACCCGACCGGCGCGCTCATCGACGAGCCGACGCTGCGGGAGATCGTCGAGGTGGCGCGCGAGCACGACGCCTGGCTGTTCTGCGACGAGGTCTACCGCATGCTGGAGCACGGACCAGGCACTACGGCGCCGTCCGTCGCCGACCTCTACGAGAAGGGTGTGAGCAGCGGCAGCATGAGCAAGAGCTACTCGCTCGCCGGACTGCGCACGGGCTGGGTGGCGGGTCCCGGCGACGTCATCCGGCGTTGCCTCGAGGTGCGTGACTACACCACGATCAGCGGCGGCGTGCTCGACGACGCCCTCGCCGCCGTGGCACTCGAGCACATCGACGCGGTGCTCGAGCGCAATCTCGCGATCGTCCGCGGCAATCTCGCGCGCGTCGACGAGTGGATGGCGCGGGAGCCGAGGCTCCGCTATGTGCGCCCGCGCGCCGGGACCACCGCTCTCGTCCGCTATGAGTTCGACGTCCCCTCGGCGGCCTTCTGCCAAGGGATGTTCGACTTCAACGGCGCCTTCGTCGTGCCGGGGGTCGCCTTCGGCGAGGAGCGCTCGTTCCGGCTCGGCTACGCGTGCGCGCCCGACGTCCTCGAGGGAGGGCTGGCGGCGATCTCGGAGTACCTGCGCACGCTCGAGGGCTGAACGGAGGACGGCGGCTCGACGTGAGCGTCATCATCCACACGCACCAGCCGTACGCGAGAGCGGCATCGATGGAGCGGCCGATCACCGCTCTGGTCGACGAGACGTCGTCGACCACGCCCTCGAGCGGTTCGAGCAGGTGCGCTCGAGGGCCCAGGGAGTCCGACGGAGCGGCGGCGTGAACCTCGACGTCCTCGCCGCCGCCATCCTGGTGCTCGCCCTCGCGTGGCTCCTCTGGTTCGTCTGGGGGGTCGTCCGCGGCGACGCGACGGACGGCCGGTGGCGGGCGGTGCGGATCCTCGCCGCTGCGGCTGTCGCGCTCGTCGTCGTCGGGTCCGCGACGTACCGGCTCATGGACTCGCTGACGGTCCAACTGCTCGGTGAGCACGCCGCCCGCGTCGAGACGCCCCGCAAGCTCGTGGCGCTGACCTTCGACGACGGGCCGAACGACCTGTACGTCAGCCAGCTCATCGCCGACCTCAAGCGCTTCCGGGCTCGCGGCACCTTCTACGTGATCGGAGCGGCGGCCGCGGAGCATCCCTACGCGCTGGCGAGCCTGGTCGCCTCGGGTCAGGAGATCGGCAACCACTCGTACTCGCACCGGCGGCTGGTCTTCGTCACCACCGGCCGCGCCCGGGATGAAGTGTCGTCCACCGACGCCGTCATCAGGGCTTCGGGGTTCTCAGGCCCCATCACGTTCCGGCCGCCGTACGGCAAGAGGCTGCTCTCCCTGCCCTGGGTGCTGTTGACCGAGGGCCGCACCACCGTCACGTGGGACGTGAAGCCGGATCCGCCGTCCACCGCGGATCCGGCCACGATGACGCGGTACGTGCTGGACAACGTCCGGCCGGGTTCGATCGTCGTCCTGCACCCCTGGTCGCCGGCGAACGGGGCGACCCGCGAGGCGCTGCCCATGATCCTGGCCGAGCTGCGCCAGCGCGGCTACCGCTGCGTCACCGTCTCGGAGCTCCTGGCGGCCGCGGCCGGGTGAGTCGAGGGCGCGGGAGCGGATGCGCCGCGGCCGCCCACTCCGGTAGGCTGACCGGGTACTGTCGGCGAGTCGCCCGGGAGGTGGTGTGGGCTTGTCCAATCGCGACGCAGCGGTCAACGGCCCACCACCGCCCACGATCGACGACGCGGCGGGCGGCGACGGCCGCAGTGGCGCCTCCGCCGACGTGCTGACCCCGGCGGCCCGCCCGCGTCCCCTGGAGCGCACGGCGTTCATCGGGGCGGTCGTCGCGATCGTCGTCTACCTCCTGCTGGAGTACTTCGTGTTCGTCCGCCCAGGCGTGGACCGCGGCGACCACGTGCTGGCCGTGTTCCTGCCGGCCGCGATCCTCGCGCTCTGCGCCGAGCTGTACGGGCGACTGCCCGCCGGTCTGCGCGCCTCGCTCTCGCTGACGTTCGGCGTCATCGGACTTGTCACCGGCGCGGTGCAGACCGACCGGCTGCTCGTCGAGGGCTTCAGCGCCGGCGCGCTCTGCGGCCTCCTGCCGCTGGCCGCCGGCGTCGTGTTCCTCGTCATCGGCGGGTGGGTCGCGTGGGTCTCGCGCAAGCGCGGCGGCCCGATCTGGTGGACGGTGGTGCGCCGCGCCCTCATCGTGGTCGCGGCGCTCTTCCTCGTCTACTGGGTCGTCCTGCCCGTGAGCTTCGCGGTCATCGCCACGGAGCGGCCACGCGACCCCGTCGAGGCGGTTGACCTCGGCCGGCCGCATCAGGAGGTCACGCTCACGACGCGGGACGGCCTGCAGCTGAGCGCCTGGTACGTCCCCTCCCAGAACAAGGCGGCAGTCGTCACCTATCCGCGCGCCTGGACGATCGCGCAGGCGCGGATGCTGGTCGAGCAGGGCTACGGGGTGCTGCTCGTCGATCCGAGAGGGTACGGCGACAGCGAGGGCGACCCCAACGCCTACGGCTGGGGATCGGCGCGCGACATCGACGCGTCCGTCGCCTGGCTGCGTCAACGTCCGGACGTGCAGAACCGGCGCGTCGGCGGGCTCGGCCTGTCGATGGGCGGTGAGGTGATGATCGAGGCGGCCGCCCGCAACCCGGGGCTCAAGGCCGTGGTGAGCGAGGGCGCGGGCATCCGGTCGGTCCGCGAGTCGCTGCTGCGCCGCGGGCCGAGCTGGATCGAGAAGGCCCTGCAGTACCCCTACGACCTGACGCAGACCATCTCTGTCTGGGTACTCAGCGGGGAGCCGGTCCCCATGTCGCTCAGGAACGCCTCGCTGCTCGTAGGGCCGCGGGCCGTCCTGTTCATCTACGGCGAGGACGGCCAGGAGGTCGAGAAGGCGGTGAACCCCGTGTACTACGACGCTGCGTTCACGCCCAAGCTCATCTGGGAGGTGCCGGGCGCGGGGCACACCGGCGGCATCGCCGCGCAGCCCGAGGAGTACGAGCGGATCGTGCTCGGCTTCTTCGACATGGTCCTGCTCCGGGACTAGAGAGGATCAGGACGCCTGTCCCAGCGCCTCCTCGAACTGGCTGGCGTAGAGGTCGTGGTAGAAGCCTCCGGCGGCCATGAGCTGGTCGTGGGACCCCTGCTCGACGATCGCGCCCTTGTCCATCACCAGGATGATGTCGGCGCCGCGGATGGTGCTGAGGCGGTGAGCGATGACGAAGCTGGTGCGGTCCTTCATCAGCTCCGTCATCGCCTGCTGGATCAGCACCTCGGTGCGGGTGTCGACCGAGCTGGTGGCCTCGTCCAGGATCAGGATGTCCGGGTCGGCGAGGAACGCCCGCGCGATGGTGAGCAGCTGGCGCTCGCCTTGTGAGATGTTGGTGGCGTCGTCGTCGAGCACGGTGTCGTAGCCGTCGGGGAGCGCGCGGACGAAGTGGTCCACGCGCGCCGCCTTCGCCGCCGCTCGGATCTGCTCCTCGGTGGCGCCCTCCCGGCCGTAGGCGATGTTCTCGCGGATGGTGCCGCTGAACAGCCACGTGTCCTGCAGCACCATGCCGAACAGGCGGCGCAGGTCGCTGCGCGAGAGCTCCCGGATGTCGACGCCGTCGATGCTGATGGAGCCGGCGTCGATATCGTAGAAGCGCAGCAGCAGGTTGACGAGCGTGGTCTTGCCGGCGCCCGTCGGCCCCACGATCGCCACGGTCTCGCCAGGCGAGACGTCGACGGAGAGGCCCGAGATGAGGGGCTGGTCGGGGACGTAGCGGAAGGAGACGTCCTCGAAACGGATGTGGCCGCGCGTGTGGTCGCACTCCACGCAGACGGGAGCGTCCGCAGTCTCTTCCTCCTCGTCGAGGAGCTCGAAGACGCGCTCGGCGGAGGCGGCCGTGCTCTGGAGCACGTTCATGATGCCGGCCACCTGCGTGATCGGCATCGTGAACTGGCGCGAGTACTGGATGAACGCCTGGACGTCGCCGAGCGAGATGCGGCCGGTGGCGATCATCAGGCCGCCGACGACCGCGATGGCGACGTAGTTCAGGTTCATCACCGAGTTCATCACCGGCATGATGATGCCGGAGATGAACTGGGCCTTGAAGCTCGCCCGGTACAGCGCCTCGTTCTGCTCGTCGAACTCGGCGATAGCCTGGTCCTGGCGGCCGAACACCTTGACCACGTTGTGGCCCGTGAACATCTCCTCAACGTGACCGTTGAGGTCGCCCGTCGTCTCCCACTGCCGGGCGAACTGCTTCTGCGAACGCTTCGCGATGAGCACCGTGATCACGACCGACACGGGCACCACCAGCACCGAGATCAGCGCCAGCAGCCAGCTGATGGTGAGCATCATGATGAGCACGCCGATGATGGTGAGCGCCGACGTGATGATCTGCGTCAGACTCTGCTGCAGGGACTGCGAGATGTTGTCGATGTCGTTGGTCATGCGGCTGAGCACGTCGCCGCGCGGGTGGTCGTCGAAGTACTTGAGCGGCAGGCGAGCCAGCTTCTCGTCCGCCTGCCGCCGCAGACGGTAGATGGTGCGCTGCGCGATGCCGGCCATGAGATACGACTGCAGCCACTGGAAGAGGGCGCTCACGAGGTACACGCCGCCCAGCAGCGCGAGCGTGCGGGCCAGGGCGGCGAAGTCGAACCCCTGGCCCGGATCCACGTCCATGTTCGAGATCATGTCGGCGATGCGGTCCTGGCCCTCAGCGCGGAGGCCGGCGACGGCTTGCTCCTTGCTCACGCCGGCCGGGATCTGCCCGTTGACGACGCCCTCGAACAGGATGTTGGTCGCGTTGCCCAGGATCTTGGGCCCGACCACAGCGAAGGCGACGCTGGCGACGGCGAGCAGGACGACCATGGCGAGCAGCCAGCGCTCCGGCCGCAGCTCCCCGGCGAGCCGGCGCATGGTGCCCCTGAAGTCCTTGGCCCTGGCGGTCGGCTGGGTGAGGGCGTGACCGCCGGGGCCGCCGGGCTGAGGGCCCTGCGAGCCGCGGGGCCGCTTGGGGGCATCTACCCGCCGCGTGGCTCCTGGTTCCGTCATGCCACGCCCTCCACGCCCAGCTGCGAGGTGACGATCTCGCGGTACGTCTCGCAGCTCTCGAGCAGCGCGTCGTGCGTGCCGAGGCCGGCGATGGTGCCGTCGTCGTCGAGGACGATGATCTGGTCGGCGTGCATGATCGTGCCGACGCGCTGGGCGACGATGATGACCGTCGCATCGGCGGTGTGCTTGCGCAGCGCCGCCCGGAGGCGCGCGTCCGTCGTGAAGTCGAGTGCCGAGAAGCTGTCGTCGTAGATCTGGATGCGGGCTCGTTTGGCGAGCGCCCGCGCGATGGCGAGCCGCTGGCGCTGGCCGCCCGAGACGCTCGCCCCTCCCTGGGCGACGTGCGTCTCGAGCTGCTCCGGCATCTGCTCGACGAAGTCGCGCCCCTGGGCGATCTCGAGGTAGTGCCAGAGGAGTTCGTCCGCCGCCTCCTCGTCGCCGTGGCGCAGGTTGTCCGCCACGGTGCCGCTGAAGAGGAACGACTTCTGCGGCACCAGCCCGATCCTGCGCCACAGGTCCTGCTGCGAGAACTCCCGCACGTCCACGCCGTCGACCAGCACGGCGCCGCCGGTGACCTCGTAGAACCGTGGGATGAGGCTGATGAGCGTGGTCTTGCCGCTGCCCGTGCTGCCCACGATGGCGGTCGTCTCTCCGGGCCGCGCCGTGAACGTGATGCCGCTCAGCACCGGTTCTTCGGCGCCGGGGTAGCGGAACTCGACGTCTCGGAACTCGACCAGTCCGGTCTCGGGCACGCCGCCGACCGGCTGGTCCGGGTCGACGATGGTCGGCACCGTGTCGAGCACCTCCATGATGCGCTGCGCGGAGACTGCAGCACGCGGCACCATGACGAACATGAAGGTCGCCATGAGGACCGAGAAGAGGATCATGAAGACGTACTGCAGGAAGGCGGTGAGATCGCCGATGGGCATGCTGCCGTCGGCGATCTGCCGGCCGCCGAACCACATGATGGCGATGGTCGTGACGTTCATGATCAGGGTGACGGCCGGGAACACCAGCGCGAACAACCGCCCGACCTTGAGCGACGTATCGGTAAGGTCCAAATTGGCGACGTCGAAGCGCCGCTCCTCGTACGCCGTGCGGTCGAAAGCGCGGATGACGCGCACGCCGCTCAGGAACTCGCGCGTCACCTGGTTGATGCGGTCGATCTTCTTCTGCATGGACATGAACAGCGGCATGGCCTTGCGGATCACGAGGCCGATGAAGACGCCCATGACGGGGATCGCGACCAGGATGACGGCGGAGAGCGGCACGTTGAGGCGCAGCGCCATGACCACGCCGCCGATGGCCATCATCGGCGCCATGAGCACGACGTTGAGCATCATGAGCAGCACCATCTGGACCTGCTGCACGTCGTTGGTCGTGCGCGTGATGAGCGAGGGTGCGCCGAAGCGGTTGACCTCGGCCTGCGAGAAGCCCTGCACCCGACGGAACAGCGCGGCGCGCGTGTCGCGGCCCAGGGCCATCGACGTCTTGGAACCGAAGTACACCGAGGCGATGGCGGCGAGCGCCGAGGCCAGCGTGACGGCGAGCATGATGCCGCCCACACGCAGGATGTAGGCGGTGTCGCCCTTGACCACGCCGTTGTTGATGATGTCGGCGTTCAGCGTGGGCAGGTAGAGACTGGCGAGCACCTGGCCGAACACCAGGAAGACGACGAGGACGATCAGCCAGCGGTAGGGGCTCAGGCCGGTGCGGAGAAGACGGATCACCGGCCCGATACCTTGTCCGACGTCAGGGAGTCGCAGGCGGCCTCGCACGCCGCGGCGGCGACGTCCGAGATGCGCGCCCCCAGCTTCTCGAGCAGGCGCGCCAGATCGCGACGTTCGCGTTCGGAGAGGGTGGCGAACGTCGCGTTCACGTACTCGCCGACGGCGGCGCCCATCTCGTCGCTCCGCTCGCGTCCGGCGGTGGTGAGGTAGACGCGCGTGAGCCGCTGGTCGGCCTCGTCCGGTCTGCGCTCCACGAGGCCGGACCGCTCCATCGCGGCCAGCATCTTGCTCACCGTCGGCGGCGAGACGTGCAGCATGCGGGCGACGTCCCGCTGACTGACGCCGTCGTTCACGCTGATCAGCCGCAGGCACATCGCCTGACCCGGGTGGCTCCGCCCGGCGGCGACCGTCGCCATCATGTTCTTGAAGTGGAGCTTGGCCGTCGTGGTGAAAGCGCGGAACGCGCGCGCCGACAGCTCGTCGACGCCCTCCAGTCCGGGCATGGTCCAGGACTGGGGTGCATCGTCCTCGGCGCGCGGGTGTGCGGAGTGCGGTGACATACGGGGGGGAATGGTAGCAGGCTAACTATTAGCAGGCAAACGAGTCAAACCGTCGAACGGTGCGCCCCGCTGGCTGCGTCTCTCCCGGTGGATCGTCCCTTCGGGCGTGGTTTCATCGCTCGCGCGGGGGTAGGTACCATGTGGAGCCGAGGCTCGGCCCGATCGCCGGATCGCCGCCGGGAGCACAGATGAGGAAGACGACGACAGATCGCGGCGAGGGCAGGAGGCGTCGGCGGCGCGCGGCGCGCCGGATGGCGCTGCAGTACGCGCTCACCTACGCCGTGGTGGCCGTCCTCTGGGTCCTTCTCTCGGACCGCGTCCTGGAGTGGATGGCGCTTCCCGACGACGTCGAGTCGATCGTGGGCTCGCTCAAGGGTATCGGCTTCGTGGTCGTCACGGCGGTGCTGTTGCTCGTGTTCGGGTTGCGCTACTTCGGCCGGCTGGAGGCCTCGCAGGAGCGGTACACGCGGTTGTTCGAGAACGCCGTCGAGGGGCTCACCGTGTTCCACGCCGTTCGTGACCGTGAAGGCAAGCTCTCGGACCTCGAGCTGGTCGACGTCAATCCCATCCAGCTCGAGCGCATCGGATTGAGCAGGGGGGAGGCCGTCGGCAGGCGGCTCAGTCACCCGGACGGCCTCGACGAGCGCACGCGCTCGTATCTGGAGGTCGTGGCGAGCGCTGCGGGGACGGGGACGTCCGCCCGTTCGGAGCTCTACGTCGAGGACGACAACGCCTACGAACTCCTGGAGGCGTACCCCGTGGGCCGCGACCGCTGGGCGCTCTCGGCGCTCGACATCAGCAAGGTGCGGCACGCCGAGCGCGCCTTGCGGCGCCAGGAGGAGGACATCCGCCGGGCCTACGTCGACGTGCTCGACGCCGTCACCGGCGGCAAACTGATCCTTCTCACGGAGGAGGAGCTCGCGGAGCAGCTCGGCCTGCCGCTGACCGAGCCCGAGCCGATCGAGGCGGCGAGCGAGCTCTCGCGGGCGCGCTCCGTCATCAGCAGCACGGTGAGCGAGCACTTCCCGGAGTGGGCGTCGTCGGTCGACGTGCGCACGCCCTCGGGGGAAGCGCTCGTCAATGCCCTCAGGCACGCGGGGGGCGGCACGTACCAGCTGTTCGCCGGCGACGACAAGCTGCAGGTCCTGGTGCGCGACGACGGTCCGGGCATCGACTTCCGGACGCTCCCACGGGCCACCCTGCAGCGGGGCTACTCCACGGCGGCGAGCCTCGGGATGGGATTCACCATCATGCTCCAGGTGTGCGAGCGTGTCCTGCTCAGCACGCGTCCGGGGCGGACGAGTCTGGTGCTCGAGTTCGCCGACCGGGGGCCGCTGGCGGAGGAGCTGGACGAGATCGCCGCGGAGGCGTCCTGAGCGCAGGAGCGCCGGAGCGAGGTCCGGTCGTCCGGCTCAGTCGGTGCCGGTGACGTCGGCGACGAACTCGCCGAAGGCGGCGACGTAGGCCGCCACGTCGTCACGGGTGGCGGCCACCGACATGGCGGGCCCGGCGGTGCTGATCGCCTCCCACACCCCCCGGTTGGCGAGGTGCAGCCGGAGCGCCGCGTTGAGCTCGGGCTGTTCGTCGGCGTCGGCCTCGGCGGCGGAGCGCGCGAGCCGGTCGCTGAACGTGATCCCGGACCGCGGCCACAGCCGCTGCACCCGCCAGGGCAGTCCGGCCTCGCGCACCACGGCCTCGAGGCCGTCGGCCAGCTCCGCGCCGAGCGAGGCCGCGTGCTCGTAGGCGGGCGGCGTGAGGACCTCCTCGAGGGCCGCCCGGGCTGCGGCCATGCTGAGCGCGTTGGCGAACAGAGTCCCGCCGGTGGCGAGCTCTCCAGGTTCGCCGGCCAGGCTCTCGCCCCGTTCGAACGCGGCGGCGAGTTCGGCGGTCATGCCGTAGGCGCCGAGCGGCAGGCCGCCGCCGATCGCCTTGCCCACGACGACCATGTCCGGCTCGAGCGCCCAGCGCTCGGTGAGCCCGCCGGGAGCGCAGATCAACGTGTGCGTCTCGTCGAACACGAGCAGCGTGCCGGCGTCGCGCGTGAGGCTGCGCAGGGCTTCGTGGAAGCCGGGGTCGGGCAGCACGACGCCCTCGTTGGTGAGCGCCGGTTCCGTGAACACGCAGGCGTAGTCGCCGCCGGCCAGGGCGCGCTCGAGCGCATCGAGGTCGTTGAAGGGGATCACGTCCAGATCGCGGCCCGCAGACGGCGCCAGCCCGAGATAGGAGAGCCGGCCCTCGCCGGCGAACGCGGTGAGCATCTCGTCGCCGTGACCGCCGTAGTTGCCCGTGAAGCTGAGCAGTCGGTAGCGCCCGGTGGCATGCCGCGCCAGGCGAAGCGCCTCGGTGTTCGCCTGCGACGCGGAGAGCGTGAACTGCCAGGAGGGGAGGCGCCACCTGCGGGCGAGCTCCTCCGCGACCGCGATCGCGTCCTCGGTGGGCAGCATGAACTGGGCGCCGGCCGCCACGCGCTGCTGCACGGCGCGCACCACCGGCTCCGGATCGATGCCGCAGAAGGTGCTCTTGTCGCCGACGTTCGTGTCCAGGAAGCGGCGCCCGTCGGCGCAGGTGAAGTGGGCGCCGCGACCCTCGTCGATCCACACGGGCGGGTGGGCGAAGTAGCTCGCCATCCAGAGCATGGGGACGCCGTGGGGCATGCTCGTCCGGGCGCGCTCGCGCAGGCGGAAGCAGCGCGGGTGCTCGCGCGCGTAGCGCTCGCTCTCGCGCCGCCACAGTTCGTCGACTCGTCTCGGATCGACACCGGCCCGCTCGTCCATACGACGCACTCTAGCAGGCGCGGGCCGTCCGTTCGCCTCGCTCGGTTTCTCGCTCGCCGGACGGCCGACAAGCTCGACCGACGGTGGACGGCGGTGCGAATCGAGGGCAGGGGCGCCGGGAAGCAGAGGACCATGGGCCGCCACAGGACAGAAGGGGACGCGACGGTGAGGGATGAGGCGGCGCCCGTCCGCGCGACGGTCGTCCTGGATGCCGGCGGGCAGTGGCGTGGCGACGAGGGCAGGATCGTGGAGCACGGGTTGCTGGGCAGGCCCGGCGTCATCGGCGCCGAGGCCAACCCGGTCGCTCAGACCATCACCGTCACCTACGACCCCACGGTCACCTCCCCTATCGCCCTGCGCAGTCACGTCGTCGAGTGCGGGTACCGCTGCGCCGGGGAATCGGTGCCCCGGCACGTAGGGGAGGCGCCGTCCTCGGAAGCCGCCCAGGCGCGACACCACTCCGCTCACGACGGCATGGACACGGCGGCGATGGCGCGCGACCTGCGCAACCGCTTCGTCGTCGCCGCCGCGCTGGCCGTGCCCATCATGCTCTGGTCGCCCATGGGCACGGCGCTGCTCGGACGTGAGCTTCCGCCGCCGCCGGGCCTCACGTCCGAGGCCTTCCAGCTCCTCCTGAGCCTGCCCGTCGTCTTCTACTCGTCGCTCGTGTTCTTCCGCGGCGCGCTGCACGCCCTGCGGCGCCGCACGCTGGACATGATGGTGCTCGTCGCGGTGGCCATCGCCGCCGGCTGGGTCTACTCGGTCGCGGTCACGCTGTTCCTCGACGGCGAGGTGTTCTACGAGGCCGCCGCCTTCCTGGCCGCGTTCGTGCTGCTCGGCCACTGGCTGGAGATGCGTGCCCGCGGCGGCGCCAACGACGCCGTCCGCGCCCTGCTGGAGCTCGCGCCGTCCATGGCTCTGGTGGAGCGGGAGACCCGATGGGCCGAGGTGCCGACCGGTGAGGTGGGCGTCGGAGACACGCTGCTGATCAAGCCTGGCGCGAAGGTGCCGGTGGACGCAGACGTCCTGGATGGCGAGAGCCACGTGGACGAGTCGATGGTGACCGGCGAGAGCATGCCCGTGGCGAAGTCCGTCGGCGACACGCTGATCGGCGGCACCATCAACGGAAGCGGGTCGCTGCGGGCCCGGGCGAGCGCCGTGGGCGCCGACACGGCGCTCGCCCAGATCGTCAAGCTCGTGCAGGAGGCACAGGCGAGCAAGCCGCCGTCCCAGCGTCTCGCCGACCGCGCCGCATACTGGCTCGTCCTCGTGGCACTCGTCGGCGGGGCGGTCACGTTCGCGGTGTGGGTCGGCCCCGCGGGCGCCGGCGTCTCCACGGCGCTCCTCTTCGCGATCACGGTGGTCGTCATCACCTGCCCGGACGCGCTCGGACTGGCGACACCGATGGCCGTCACCGTCGGCAGCGGGCTCGGGGCCAGGCACGGGATCCTGTTCAAGAGCGCCGTCGCGCTGGAGGCGGTGGCCGGCCTGGACACGGTGGTGCTGGACAAGACGGGGACGCTCACCGAGGGGCAGCCGGCGGTCGTGGGCGTGACCGCCCTGGGGTCGTTCGGCCGTGACGAGATCCTGGGCCTCGCCGCCGCCGTCGAGAGCCGAAGCGAGCATCCGCTGGCGCGGGCAGTGGTGGCCGCCGCGGAGGCGAGCCACGTGCCCGTGTCTCCTGTGACGCAGTTCGACTCGGTGCCCGGACACGGCGCGATCGGCTACGTGGACGGCCGCCGTGTGGCGATGGGCAACGCGCGCCTGCTCCGCGATGAAGGCGTGCGCATCGCTCACATCGCCGCACGTGCGGACGCTCTCTCGGAGGCCGGCAGGACCGTCGTCTACGCGGCGGTCGACGGGCGTCCCGCCGGCCTGTTCGCCGTCGCGGACCGGGTCCGGCCCACGGCCGGACCCGCCGTCGCGGCGCTCCGCGCCGTCGGGCTGCGGCCCGTGATGCTGACGGGCGACTCCACCGCGACCGCCAGGCGCATCGCGGAGGAGGTGAGCATCGAGGAGGTGCTCGCCGAGGTCCTGCCCGACGGCAAGGCAGCGGCGGTGGAAGACCTGCAGCGACAGGGGCGCAGGGTCGCGATGGTGGGCGACGGCGTGAACGACGCGCCCGCCCTCGCTCGCGCCGACGTCGGCATCGCCATCGGCGCGGGCACCGACGTCGCGATCGAGACCGCCGACGTCGTCCTCATGCGCTCGGATCCTGCGGACGTGGCGCGGGCCGTCGTCATCGGGCGCGGGACCGTCCGCAAGATGCGCCAGAACCTCGGCTGGGCGGTGGGTTACAACGCGCTCGCGCTGCCGGTCGCCGCGGGTGTCTTCGCGCCGCTCGGCTTCACGCTTCGGCCGGAGATCGCCGCCATCGCCATGTCGGGCTCGAGTATCCTTGTGGCCGTGAACGCCCTGCTGCTCAAGCGGCTCGACGTGACGCGGACCTCCGGTGACGAGTCGGCCGTGATGATGACCGGCGCGACGGGTGTCGACCGGCGCCGGACCGCCCGCAGCCGTGACGACGACTCCATGAAACCGGCGGCCTGAAGGTCGATGCGCCCCGCCGGTCCGCTGTCCTCGCGAGCGCTCTTGTCCGTGGCGGCGCTGCTCGTCGCGGCGGCGGTCGCCGTGGGCGCCTGCGGCCAGGGCGACCGCTCATCCACCGCCCCGATCTCGCCGGCCGCCTCGGCCCCGTCGGCCGTCGCGAGCGCGGTGCCGGCGACGGCCTCGCCGGTCGTCATGCCGTCGCCGTCCACCTCGGCGGCGGCGGCCTTGGCGCGCCAGTTCCCGGAGCCGTCGGGACCGCTCCGGCTCAAGGTCACAGGCTCGGCGAAGTGGGACGGAGTACCGGTGCGTCACGTCACCTATCGCAGCGGCGGCGCGACCGTCACGGCGACGCTCTCCGTGCCGGAGGGGGACGGACCCTTCGCCGCCGTCCTCTACGCCCCCGGCGTCACCTGCCGCCGTGACATGTTCGCGCTCGACGTCGCGGCGCTGCAGCGTGCCGGCATCGCTGCGCTCGCCGTGGACCCGCCCGACGGCCGCGAGCCCTTCGTCCGGCCGATCACGGGCGATCCGGAGCTCGCCGCCGAGGCACACGTCCGCTACGTCGCCGACCTGCGCCGCGGGCTGGACGTCCTGCGCTCTCTGCCCGAGGTCGATCCGGATCGACTCGGCTACGTCGGGTACAGCTGGGGCGGCTTCGTCGGCGGGTACCTGGCCGGCCTCCGCGAGCCGGTCCGCGCCTATGTGCTCACGTACGCCGGTGCGGACTGGGTGGGCGCCGATCCGACGGCGGCCGGCGGCTTCGCCGCCGACCCCGCGCAGGCGATCGGCGCCGCCGGCCCGGATGCCGCCTACCTCTTCATCGCCGGGGCCGGCGACACTCTGTTCTCACGGCAGAGCGTCGCCCGCTACGAGCGGGAGGCCGCGGGGGACAGTCGCCTCGTGTGGCTCCCGGGCGGGCACGGAGCCTACTGGGCCGCGCCTGACGGCGCGGCCCAGATCGACCACCGTGCCTGGCTCGAGCACCGGCTCTGACGCCCGCGGCCGGCGCCGGCGCTCACCAGCTCCACATGCCGGAGGCCACGCACCACGCCGGGACGGCGATCGTCACGAGCGCCAGGATCCCGACGACGGTGGCGGCGACCCAGCGGCTCTTGAGCTGCGCTCTCATCACGTCGGCGCCTCCGTTCGAAGCCGTCTCGTGCCGCCTCCTACCCGATCTGTACCCCGCATCCGGCGCAGAACCACGCCGGAAGGCCTGTGCTATATTCGGGCGAAAATGACCACTCCCGCACAGACTCCTCCAGCACGCAGCGACTTCATCCGCGACATCGTCGCCGCCGACCTGCGCGACGGTCGCATCCGCGAGGTCGTCACCCGGTTCCCGCCGGAGCCCAACGGCTACCTCCACATCGGGCACGCCAAGTCCATCTGCCTCAACTTCGGCATCGCCCGGGAGTTCGGCGGGCGGTGTCACCTGCGCTTCGACGACACCAACCCGATGAAGGAAGAGCAGGAGTACATCGACGCGATCGAGCGCGACATCCGCTGGCTGGGGTTCGACTGGGGCGACCATCTCTACTTCGCCTCCGACTACTTCGAGCAGCTGTTCGAGTGGGCGATCCACCTCGTCAAGGCCGGCAAGGCCTACGTGGACGACCTCTCTGCCGACGAGATCCGCGAGTACCGCGGGACGCTCACCGAGCCGGGCCGGCCGAGCCCGTGGCGGGACCGGCCCGTCGACGAGAACCTCGACCTCTTCGAGCGGATGCGCGCCGGGGAGTTCCCGGACGGCGCGCGCGTCCTGCGGGCGAAGATCGACATGGCGTCGCCAAACATCAACCTGCGGGACCCGGTCATGTACCGCATCCTCCACGCGGAGCACCCGCGCACCGGCGACGCCTGGTGCATCTATCCCATGTACGACTTCGCCCACGGCCAGTCCGACGCCATCGAGCACATCACGCACTCCATCTGTACGCTGGAGTTCGAGGCCCACCGGCCGCTCTACGACTGGTTCATCCAGAACCTGCCGGTACCGGCCGAGCCGCACCAGTACGAGTTCGCGCGGCTCAACCTCACCCACACGGTGCTCAGCAAGCGCGTGCTGCTGCGGCTGGTCGACGAGGGGGTCGTGCGCGGCTGGGACGACCCGCGCATGCCCACGCTGTCGGGCATCCGCCGGCGGGGGTTCCCGCCCGAGGGCATCCGCGACTTCGCGACCCTGGTCGGCGTGGCCAAGACCGACAGCGTCGTCGAGGTCGAGTACCTCGAACACACGGTGCGCGACGTGCTCAACCGCAGGGCGCTCCGGCGCTTCGGTGTGCTCGACCCGCTCAAGGTGGTCCTCACCGACTACCCCGAGGGGCAGGTCGAGGAGATGGACGTGCCCAACAACCCCGAGGACCCGGGCGCGGGCACGCGCAAGGTGCCCTTCAGCCGCGAGCTCTGGATCGAGCGCGACGACTTCATGGAGGAGCCGGTACGGAAGTTCTTCCGGCTCGCCCCCGGCCGGGAGGTGCGGCTGCGCTCGGCCTACTTCATCACCTGCGACGAGGTGGTCAAGGACGAGGAGGGCCGGATCGTGGAGCTGCGCTGCACGCACGATCCGGCCACGCGCGGCGGCGACGCTCCCGACGGCCGCCGCCCCAAAGCCACCCTCCACTGGGTCTCGGCCGCCCACGCCGTGCCGGCCGAGGTCCGCCTGTACGAGCACCTGTTCACGGACCCCTACCCCGGCGTCGACGGCCGCGACATCTTCGAGACGGTCAATCCGGCGTCCGAGCAGGTGCTCACCGGCTGCTTCGTCGAGCCGTCGCTCGCCTCCCTGCCCGTCGGCGAGACGGTCCAGTTCGAGCGCCTGGGTTACTTCTGCCCGGACCGGGACTCGGCGCCGGGCGCCTTGGTCTTCAACCGTACGCTCACGCTCAAGGACACCTGGGCCAAGCTGCGCAAGCAGGGCAAGCACGACTTGGCCTGATGCGCGCGGACGGCCGCGCGACACGCCGTGGATGGTTGAGCGTTCCGCCTGCTCGGGGTACACTCTCGGACGCCGCTGGCGAGTGGCCTAACTGGCAAGGCACCTGACTCTGGATCAGGGGATTGGAGGTTCGAGTCCTCCCTCGCCAGCCATTTCTTTGCGTTCCTTTCCGTTTGACCTGGCCGACCGGTGGTAGCATCCGCCCGTCGGCACTCGGAGGACGGGCCCTTGGACGCTGAGTTCACGCTCACCAACCTCTTGCTGGTCTCGCTGCTCGCGTTCGCGGTGCCGTTCGTGCTGGCCTTCTTCCCGCGAGTCCGCGTCGCCTCGGCCGTGCTCGAGCTCGTCGCCGGGATAGTCTTCGGACCCGAACTCCTGGACTGGATCGAGATCGACGCTCCCGTGGAGATCATGTCGTCGATCGGGGTCGCCTTCCTGCTCTTCCTCGCGGGCATGGAGCTGGACCTGCGGGTGCTCAGGGGGCCCGCGCTGCGGCGCGGCGCAGCAGCCTTCATGATCTCCCTCCTGCTCGCGATCGGCATCCTGCTGGTCTTCAAGGAGTTCGGCCTGGTCGAGACGCCGCTGCTCATCGCGATCGCGCTGTCGGCGACGTCGGTGGGGATCGTGGTGCCGGTGCTGCGCGATTCCGGCTTGCTGCACTCGCCGGCGGGGCTGTTCACGATCGCCGGCTCCTCGATGGCCGAGTTCGGCACCATCGTCCTGCTCGGCTTGTTCTTCGCCCGCGACGGATCCTCTCCACGCGTGGAGGCCGTCCTGCTCGTCGTCTTCGGCGTGCTTGCCGTGCTGCTGCTGCGCGGACTCGTGTGGTTCAGCGGGCGTGAGGCCACCCAGGCCATCTTCCGACGTCTGGACGACACCTCGTCGCAGGTCCGGGTGCGGCTCGCGATCGTGGTCCTCCTCGCCGCTGCGGTCGTCGCCAGCGCCTTCGGGTTCGAGGCCATCCTCGGGACGTTCCTCGCCGGAGCCATCTTCGCCGTGGTCATCCGCGGCTGGCACGACCTCGAGACCTTCCGCAAGAAGATCGATGCCGTCGGGTTCGGGTTCTTCGTGCCGGTGTTCTTCGTGGTCAGCGGCATGCGGCTGGACCTGCAGGCGCTCCTCGGGTGGCTCGAGATCGGCACGGTCCTCGTGCTCCTGCTCGTGCTCCTCGTGGTGAGGGCGCTGCCGGTGCTCCTGTACCGCCGCTACCTGACGGACCGTGAGGCCCTGGCCTCCGGCCTGCTGCAGGCGACCAACCTCTCGTTCGTCGTGGTCGCCGTCACCGTCGGTGAGGGCATCGGAGCGATCACCTACAGCGGCGGGACGGCGCTCATCGCCGCCGGGCTGCTCTCCGCCGTCATCTTCCCGCCGCTCGCGCACGCGCTGTTGAGGAAAGAAGGTGGTTAGGCGTGCACCTCCGCATCGCTACCATTCCATGCGGTCGACCAGGTCCCCGCGCTCAATGCCGCCAGCCTCGCCGAGGTCGATCACCTCGATCCGATAGGCGGTGCGGCCGAAGACCGTGAGCGCAGCTGGCAGACCAGAGCCGGGGAGATCACGCTCGCCATCCCGCGCCTCCGGTCGGGCACGTACTTCCCCAGCTTTCTCGAGCCGCGCACACGGAGCGAGCAAGCACTGGTCGCCGTCGTCCAGGAGGCCTACGTGAACGGCGTCTCGACGCGCAAGGTCGAGCGCCTCGTCACCCAACTCGGGCTGGCCGGCATGAGCAGGAGCGCCGTCAGCCGCCTCTGCGCCGGCCTCGACGAACAGGTGCGCTTCTTCCGCGAACGGCCTCTCGAGGGCGCCTACCCCTACCTCTGGCTCGACGCCAAGGTGGAGAAGGTCCGCGAGCGCGGCGGCGTCCGCCACAAGGCCCTGGTGGTCGCCTACGGCGTGCACGAGACGGGCAGGCGCGAGGTGATCGGCATCGACGTCGGAGAGGCCGAGACCGAAGCCTTCTGACGGGAGTTCCTGCGCTCTCTGCGCGCCCGCGGCCTCTCGGGCGTGCAGCTCTGCGTCTCCGACGCCCACGAGGGCCTCAAGGCCGCGATCGCCAAGGTGCTCGGCTGCCCCTGGCAGCGGTGCACGGTGCACTTCCTCAGGGACATGCTCGGCCACTGCGCGAAGGCCCAGCAGCCGCTCGTCGCCACCGCCATCCGCCAGGTCTTCGCCGCCGAGAGCGCCGCCGACGGCCATGCGCGGCTCGGCGAGGTGGCGGCCGCCCTTTTGCAGACGGCGCCCAAGGTGGCGCGCCTGCTGGCCGCCGCCGAGGACGACCTGCTCGCCTTCATGAGCTTCTCGGCCGAGCACTGGCCCAAGCTGCGCTCGACCAACCCGCTCGAGCGCGTGAACCGCGAGATCGGCAGGCGGTCCGACGTCGTCGGCATCTACCCAAACGACGCTGCCCTCGTGCGCCTCGCCGGCAGCCTGCTGATCGAGCAGAACGACGACTGGCTCGTAGGCCGCCGCTACCTCTCGGAGGAGTCGATGCAGGCGCTGCTCGCCAGAACGGCGGACACAGGCAGGATCATGGAGGTGAGCGCGCTGCCGGCGGCCTGAACCGAAGACCATCCCGACGAGGGAGTCACACCAGTACTCGGGACTTGACCCCCTCGAGGTGAGCTCCGAGTGGCCCGGGGAGCGGTGACGATCGACCCTTGTACGACAGGGCACCACATGAGCCGGCGACGAGGGGGATCCGTCGGTTATGTCAGTCCTGTCACTCCGGTCACCAGACGCCGGAGTGGTTCAGTCGCGGTGGACGCTCACAGGCGGGATCTCCCACGGAGTCACAACCAAGGGCGTCTTCCACTGTCCACCACCGGGCAGTTGGGTTGCAGAGTGGTTGCAGAACATGGGCACGGGCGCCGAGGTCAGCGATTGCGCTGGAGACGGGGTGGTAGCGCATATGGGATTCGAACCCATGTTACCGCCGTGAGAGGGCGGCGTCCTAGGCCCCTAGACGAATGCGCCACGCTGAATCGGGGCTGCTGCGCGAGGGCGGAGGCTCTCAGCGGCAGCGGCGGATAAGGGTAGCACAACGTCGGCACAGGGAAAACCCGTGACCCGTCGACGCCGGGGCGGGTAGGCTTTGCTCCGTGAACGGCGATGGGAAAAGCGTGAAGCGGACGGCAGAGGTGACGTACAGGCGGGCGGAAGAGGCCGACCTGCCGCGCGCGTTCGCCGTGTTCCGCGCGGCGCTCAATGCCTACCTCGTCCGGGCCGGCCAGGAGGCCGTCCCGGACGACGACGAGCAGAGCCCCTCGTATCGTCACTTCCTCGAGCACGACGGCGAGCGGTTCTGGGTGGCCGAGGCGGACACCGACGAGTTCACCGGGGGCCACGCGGATCCGACCCGGGCGGGAGGCCGGGAGATCGTCGGCTGGGGCTGTGGGCTGCTGAGGGGTGACTGGTGGTTCCTCAGCAGCCTCTTCGTGCTGCCGGAGGCGCAGGGGATCGGAGTCGGTGCCCGGCTGTTCGAGCTGGCGGGGACGGGCGCACCTGCCGAAGCCGTGCGCGCGACCATCACCGACTCACTGCAGCCCATCTCGAACACCCTGTACGCGCGCCGCGGGCTGCTGCCGCGCGAAGTGGTCGTGGGGTTCGGCGGGCGGCCGCGGGAGGGGCTGCGCCGCCCGCGGCTCGGCAGCCTCGAGCCGGGCCCGCTGACGCCCGCCGCGATCCCGGAGCTGCGCGAGATCGACGCCGCGGCCGGCGGCGTGGACCGCGGCGTCGACCACGCCTTCTACCTGACGAGCGGGCGGCGGGGCTGGCTCTTCCGGCGCCGCGGCCGGGCCGTCGCCTACCTCATGACTCGCGGGGACGGGTGGATCGGTCCGGCGGCGTCCGTGCGCGCAGCCGACATCGAGCCGGTCGTCGCCTTCGGCGTCGCTGCGCTGGCCCGGCATGGGCCCATAGAGAAGGTCCGCGCCGGCGTCACCGGGCGGTGCGAAGGTGCGCAGCGGGCGCTCTGGGAGGCCGGACTGGTGTTCGACGGGACGCCGGGGCTGCTCCTCTCCTCGCGCCTGTTCGGCCGTCTCGACCGCTATGTCCCGGCGAGCTACGGCATGTTCTGAGCGCCGCGTACCCGCTCCCTCGCGCCCCCCGGCTCCCGCCTTCCCGGCGCCGCGTGATACGGTTCGTGGACCGGATGAGTCACCCCGCGGGAGGCCCGTGAGTCACGCCGACGAGGTCATCACCGACGTCAACAGGCGCCGCGTGCTGGCGCGCGCCCGCGAGGACGGCTTCACCGTCGCCTGGGACTATCCGGGCCGCACCCTGCTCGAGGTCCGCATCCTCCGCTCGACCGTGCGTCCCGCCGCGTCCGCCGATGAAGGCCCGGAGGATGGTCAGGACCTCGTGTACCAGGACGTGACGGGGTCGTTCCGCGACGACAGGCTCGACCCCGCCCAGACCTACCACTACACCCTGTTCGCACGACAGCCGGGCGAGCGTTGGGTGCGCTGGGGGGAGTACACGCTCGCGGCAGGCAGGGGAGCGGCATGAGCAGGCTCGTCGGCATGCCGCTCGTCCTCGTCGTCCTTCTCGCGCTCCTGCTCGTCCCGGTCGCCGCGGCGGCCGCGGACGATGGCGTTGGCGGTGAAGACGCCTCAGGCGGCGACGGGGAGCCGGCAGTCGACGTGGGTGCCCAGACGGCTCTGCAGGCCGCCCAGGTCGATCCCGCTGTCGCCGGCGTGCTTGCCGGCAGAGAGGTCTCGGTCGAGAGCACGACCCCGTGGGGCGGCACGGCCGGCCAGCCGGCCGGCTACACGGTGCAGTACCGCTGGGATGCGGCACAGGCGGCCGAGATCACCGGCGACTGGCCGCTGCTGCGTTCGGACTCGGCCGTGCCCGAGCCGCCCTACACCACCGCCCCGTACCGGATCGTCGCGCACGACGTGACGGGCCTGCAGGTGGACGTCCTGCTGGCAGGACCGGGCGTGTTGCAGGTCAAGCCGGTCGACGCGGAGACGCGGTTCGTCCTCGACGAGCAGACCTGGGCGCCGTTCAGCTGGATCCCCTGGTTCACGGCCAATCCCTGGGTGCTGGCGCCCGTCTACGTGGTGTTGGCGGTGCTGCTCATGGTGCGCGCCTGGCTCCGCTCTCGCGCCTGGAACCGGCGCCTCCCGTCCATGACCCGGTACGACCGCCAGTTCATCGCCCGCGTCGCGGTCCTGCTGTTCCTGCTCGCCGGCTTCGCTTGGGTGTGCTACTCCGGCTGGTACGCGGCGACGGGGCCGTCGCTCGACGGCGGCTCGTCGGCCGGCTCGCTGGCCACGCTCCCGCTGCTGCTCATCCCGCCGGTACTCTTCGTCGCCGGCCTCATCCTCGAGCTCGGCGCCGGCCCGCATCGCGGCTCATGGGCGCTGCTGGCGGTGCTGTCCGCCGCCGCCACCGCCTACTTTCTCGCCGCGGCCATGATCGGCGCCACCACCAACCTCAACCTCTCGTACTACATCCTGCTGGGTGTGCTGACGCTGATCGCTATTCCGCGCGCGTTCTCCACCAGCAAGATGGGATGGAGCCGCAACCCCATCCTGCCGTACGGCTGAGCCACCCGGGCTGCGCTGCCCCCGGCAGTCATCCGTCAGCCGGCCGTGGCCTCACGTGACATGGCGCTGGATCAGTTCGATCGCGTTGCCGTCGGGATCCTCGATGAAGGCCAGACGCGGACCGTCGCCCTCCAGGAGGTAGGGCGGGCGCGTGACGCGGCCTCCGAGCCGCTCGATCGCGGGGAGGATCTCGTCGATGTCCTCGACCTCGAAGGCGAAGTGGCCGAAGCGCTCGCCGCCGGGGTACGCATCGTCCTTGCCCCAGTTGTAGACGAGCTCGATGGCGAAGTTCGCCTCCTCCGGCTCCAGGAACACCAGCGTCGCCTGACCCTTGGTGAGCTCCCTGCGGCGCGTCTCGCGGAGGCCCAGCTGCTCGTAGAACCTGACTGCTCCCTCCAGATCGCGGGTCCTCGTCGCCACGTGCACGAACTTCATGCGGTCCTCCTCTGCCGCGCCATGCCGTGCAGGACACGGGACGTCGGCGCGGTTGGGGTCGTGGGTCGTTGCATGGACACGGTACCCGAGTCCGCCCGGGGCGTACACGACGGGCGCCCGGGCGTGCCCGGGCCGCCCGCCGATTCTCCGACTGACTCCGGCGGCGACCGGGTAGCTTGGCGCCATGGTCGAGATAGCGCCGGCAGACACGTTCGTCGCGGTGGACCGGGCCGCGTGGCGCGAGTGGCTCGCGGCGCACCACGAGGAGCGGACGCAGGTCTGGCTCCTGCTGCAGAAGAAGCACGTCAAGGAGCCGGGCGTCTGCTACGACGAGGCCGTCGAGGAGGCCCTGTGCTGGGGCTGGATCGACGGCCTCACCAAGACCTGGGACGAACGCAGCTACGCGGTCCGCTTCACGCCGCGCCGGCCCGGCAGCGTCTGGAGCCGGAGCAACGTCGCTCGCGTGGAGCGCATGATCGCCCGGGGGATGATGACGCCGGCCGGCATGGCGTCGGTCGAGGAGGCGAAGCGCAGGGGGACTTGGGACCAGGCGTCGTCGCGGAGGCTGGACGCGACGCCGCCCGACCTCGAGGCAGCGCTCGCCGGGGTGCCTGCGGCGCGCGAGCGCTGGGAGTCGTGGCCGGCCGGTCCGCGGCGGCAGTACGTCTACTGGGTGCTGGACGCGAAACGGCCGGCGACGCGGGCGCGGCGGATCGCCGAGGTCGTGCGCCGCGCCGCCGCCGGCCTCCGCCCCGGGGAGAAGGACTGAGGGCCGGCCCCCACCGTTCGGCACGCCGGCTTCGGACTGCGGGCCGGCTACGCGCCCAGGTGCGCCCGCACTGCCGCGATGAGCTCGGGCAGCACCTCTCCGCCCGCTCCCTGCAGGAAGACGTCGCACAGCCGCGTCAGCGAGTCGCGCTCCGGATTCACGTCGATGACCGTCGCGCCTGCCTCCCGGGCGATCATCGGGATCGCCGCTGCCGGATATACCACGCCCGACGTGCCGACGATGAGCATGACCTCGCAGGACGCGCTGAGCCGCTGCGCCGCGTCGAGCGCGTCCGGGGGCAGGCCCTCGCCGAACCACACGACCTCCGGTCGGAGGTAGTCGCCGCACGCGGGGCAGCGGGGCGGCTTCTCGTCCTGGTCGGCGAAATCGTCCCACCCGAACCCGCGGTGCCGCCCGTCGATGCAGCGGAAGCTGTGCATGGTGCCGTGCAGTTCGATCACGTGCGACGAGCCGGCGCGCTGGTGCAGGCCGTCGATGTTCTGCGTGATGACGACGACCTGCGGCAGCAGGTGCTCGAGCTCGGCGATGGCGTAGTGGCCGGGGTTGGGCTGGGCGGCCGCGGCGACGCCGAAGCGGTGTTCGTACCAGCTCCAGACGAAGGGGGGGTCGTCGCGATAAGCTTCCGGTGTGGCGAGACGCATGGGGTCGTACCGCGCCCAGAGCCCGGTCTCGGGCTCGCGGAAGGTCGGGATGCCGGACTCCTTGCTGGCGCCGGCGCCGGTGAACACCGCGACCCGGGCCGACCGGGCCAGCGCCCGCGCGGCGGTCTGCAGGGCTTCGTCTCGTCTCGGGTCGTCGAGCCTGTCGCTCACGAGGGCCTCCTCGGCCGGATGCTCAGGGCCTGACGGGATTGTACGCCAGGTGGACCTCGCCGCCGGCAGCGCCGTCGCCGGCGGCTCGACTGGTTCGCGGGCGGAGGAGGAAGAACAACGCGATGGACGAGGACGAGACGGGAGTAGGCCGGAGCGGTGAGGAGCCGTCTCCGGACACGGACGCGATCGGCGAGCCGCCTCTGGACAACCAGGAATCGGCCGACGAACCAGGCACCGAGGTCGAGAGGCCGGGCTCGGCGGCGGCGGCGCTGCGCCTGCTGGCCGCCGCCGTGACCTTGCCGTGGATGATCCTCTACGGCATCACGGGCGCCTGGGCGGTCACGCGCGGCGCGCGCGCCGCCGCCCAGGACCTGCCGTCGCTCGACGCCGGGTACACCCGACTGGTCACTCCCTTCGAGCTCATCTACGTCGGGGCGCTCCTGCTCGTCGGGTTCGCCGTCCTGCTCGCGTGCGCACTGCTGCTGGTCACGAGCCGTCGCTCCGCCGCGCTGTGGCTGCCGGTGCTGCTCGTGGCGGCCGGACTCACGGCCGGCTCCGTATGGGCTGCCGCGAGCGGCGGTCTGCACCCGCTTCTCTGGCTCCTGTTCTTCTTCGGCCTCGCATTCACCACGCTGACCGCCCTCGTCCGGATGGCGCAGGTGACGAGGGCGGGGCGGCGTGGGAGAATCGTCTCGCCATGAACACCAGCATCTTCGTCGGACACGCGAAGCCGCCGGCCAACACGGTGAGCTGCCAGATGTACACGATCCTCAGCGTCGTGTGCGAGGTCGACATGGAGACGGGCGTCATCGTCGCCGCCGAGTTCACGGTGGCGACCGATCTCGCCAAGCAGTACCTGAACCGCCTCCTCTCGGGTCGCAACCTGAACGCCGACGAGGACGCCATCGTCGCCGAGCTGGAGCAGTGCTACTTCTCGGGCACCCAGAAGGCGCTCATCCAGTGCTTCCGCGACATGGCCAAGCGGTACAGGGCCCAGGCAGGGGGGCGGCCGGAGACGCCGGTGGAGCCGGCTCCACCGGCCGCCTGAGAGCGCCCGTACCTGTGCCGCAGATCCGGCCGGCGCGCCCGAATCTGGTATAGTCCAGCGGCGCTGGGAGAGGCCAGTCGCAGAACGCCGACGCAGGAAGGACCGGATCATGGCCGCAGTCGAAGGGATCACGTCGTTCGAGCCGCCGCGGCGCGTGCTCATGGGCCCCGGTCCTTCGGACGTCCACCAGCGTGTCCTCGATGCCATGGCGCGCCCGACCATCGGTCACCTCGACCCCGAGTTCGTGCGCATGATGGACGAGCTCAAGGAGCTCCTCCGCTACGCGTTCCGGACCCGGAACCAGGTGACCTTCCCGGTGTCCGGCCCCGGTTCCGTGGGCATGGAGACGTGCTTCGTGAACCTGGTCGAGCCGGGCGACAAGGTCGTCGTGTGCCGCAACGGCGCCTTCGGCGGACGGCAGCTCGAGAACGTGGAGCGCACGGGCGGCGTGCCGGTGGTCGTCGAGGACGACTGGGGCACGCCCGTCTCGCTGGGCAAGCTCGAGGCGGCGCTCGACGCCAACCCGGACGCGCGGATTCTCTCCTTCGTCCACGCCGAGACCTCGACGGGCGTGCGCAGCGACGCGGCGGAGATCGCCGCGCTGGCGCACGAGCGCGGCGCGCTCGTCATCGCCGACACCGTCACCTCGCTCGGCGGCATCCCCGTGCTCGTCGACGAGTGGGAGCTCGACGCCGTGTACTCCGGCAGCCAGAAGTGCCTGAGCTGCACGCCCGGCCTCTCGCCGGTCACCTTCAGTGAGGCTGCGCTCGACAAGGTCAGGGCGCGAAAGACGAAGTGCCAGAGCTGGTTCATGGACCTCAACCTCGTGCTTCCGTACTGGGAAGGCGGCGCGCGGACGTACCACCACACCGCGCCGGTCAACCCGCTGTACGGCCTCCACGAGGCCCTGCTGATGCTCGTGGAGGAAGGGCTGGAGGCGGCGTGGCGGCGTCACGCGGAGCTGCACGCCGCCCTGGTCGCCGGGCTCGAGGAGCTCGGCATGAGCCTCCTCGTCGAGCCCGCGTACCGCTTGCCGCAGCTCAACGCGGTCTGCGTGCCCGACGGCGTGGACGAGGCCTTCGTGCGCACCGAGGCGCTCAGGCGCTACGGCCTCGAGATCGGCGCCGGCCTCGGTGCCCTGGCCGGCAAGGTCTGGCGCATCGGCCTCATGGGCACCTCGTGCACGCGGGCCAACGTCGACCTGTGTCTCGAGGCGCTCTCGACGCTCCTGCCTGAGGCCGCCGCGAAGTAGCGCGCACGCCCGACGCGGCGGCCGGCTGCGCCGCCGTCAGTCCGCCCGTCCGCCGGCGTCGTCAGCCCTCTGCCCGTCGGGCGTCGTCCCGTCTGCATTGTCGCTCGCGTCCCCTGATGCTAGCGTGGGACTGCTACGACAAGACTCGCGGCTGGGGGAGTTCCGCAATCGGGGGGCTGCGCCATGGCCGCCGCGCAAGGAGGGCACATGACCGACGACACCGCCAAGGGCCCCGGGCCCACCGTCGAGGAGCTCAAGGCGAAGGCCTACAAGCCCATGGAGGACGCCAAGGTCCTCCACCCGTTCTACCGCGGCAAGATCGAGACCACGCTCAAGTGCTGCATCCGCGACTTCCAGGACTTCGGCATCTGGTACACGCCGGGCGTCTCCGCTCCGTGCCTCGAGATCAAGGAGGATCCGGAGAAGGTCTACGAGCACACCAACAAGTGGAACACGGTCGCCGTGATCAGCGACGGGACGCGCGTGCTCGGCCTCGGCGACATCGGCCCCAAGGCCGGCATGCCGGTCATGGAGGGCAAGAGCCTGCTCTACAAGTACCTCGGCGGCGTGGACGGGTTCCCGCTCATGGTCGACACGAAGGACCCGGACAAGTTCATCGAGTTCGTCAAGCTCGTGCAGCCGGGGCTGGGCGGCGTCAACCTGGAAGACATCGCCCAGCCCAAGTGCTTCCGGATCCTCGACACGCTGCGCGAGGAGTGCGAGATCCCCGTGTGGCACGACGACCAGCAGGGCACGGCGTGCGTCACGCTCGCCGGCCTC
>JAAZAR010000056.1 GCA_012514235.1 Actinomycetota bacterium | reverse complement strand
CTGCCCGGACTGGACCCACTGTCTGCGTGTGATGCTCGAGGACGGCTCCTCCCGCGACTTCGCCGTCGTCGCCCGCGGCCTGCCGGCCGACGAGCTCGAGGCCCTCCAGCAGGGCTACGAGTACGGCGAGCTCGACCTGGTCGTGCTGCCCCACCACGGCCGCTCCAGGCTCAACTAGGGCCGTTTGCGTGACGTCCTCGTCACACTGGGACCTGCACGGTGGCTCCGGGCCGGCGCGCGTCGATCGCAGAGATCGGCGCCGGACCGGGGAGTCCGCACAGGACGCCTCACCAAGCAGTGGCCGCAGAGGCCGCACGCCAGACCCGGCGACGCGCCGGGACCACGCCACGCTAAGGCAGGACCACCGATGATCGATTCAAGGACCCTCGAAGACCGGGCCGCGCGCCTGCAGTCCCAGGTCAAGGCCATCACCCGCATGGCCGACCGAGACGGCGCCATCCCCGAGAGCAAGCGCGACGAGCTGATGCGCCTCACCGGCGAGATCGGCTCCCTCGAGCAGCTCGCCAAGGAAGCCAAGAACGCCGAGCTCGCCGAGCTCCGCGCCATCGTGAGGAACGGCGAGCCGCCCATGGGCCACGCCTACCCGACCGCCGAGGCGCAGGAGTACCTCGAGTACCTGCGCGCCGGCACGCCGATGGCCGCCTCGATCACGACCACCGACACGAACGGCGGGTACCTGGTGCCCGAGCCGCTCCATGCCGAGCTGATCGAGAAGATCCGCGAGATCGACCCGATCGTGCGCCTCGCGCACCGCTTCGACCTTTCCGGCGGCGACACCAAGATGCAGCTCCCCTTCAAGGCCACCCACGGCGCGGTCGCGAACGCGACCGAGACCGGCGCCCGGTCGGAGCAGGACGCGCCGACCTTCACCAGCCCGGTGCTCGAGGCCTTCGACTACTACACCGACCAGCGCGCCACCCAGACCGCCGTGGACTCGATCCCCGGCTTCGAGAACATGCTGCTCGGCTGGATCGTCGAGGACATCTGGGAGCAGGCGGGCGTCGACTTCGCCGTCGGCGACGGCAACACCAAGGCGGCCGGCCTCTTCGCCGCCACCGCCACCTACCCGACGATGCTCTCCGGCGCGGCCGGCGCCATCGAGGCCGAGAACTTCCTCGAGATGTTCACGGCGCTGCACCCGCGCTACCGTCCCGGCGCCGCCTGGCTGATGACGAGCGCGACGCTCGCCGTCGCCAGCGCCTTCACCTATCCCGGCACCGGCAACACCACGCCGCTGGTCGACTGGACGGGCGGCGAGCCGAAGATCCTCGGCAAGCCCGTCTACGAGTCCAGCTCGGCTCCCGAGATCGGCGCGGCCAACTACCCGGTCGCCTTCGGCGACGTGGGCGCGGGCTACGCCATCGGCCTGCACCGCACGCCGGGCATCCTGCGCGACCCGTACACGGTCACGCCCTACATCCGCTACTACGGCCTCGCGCGCATCGGCGGCTGTCCCTGGGACTCCCAGGCGGTCCTGCTGCTGAAGAGCAATGACGCCTGACGACTGACCTTCGGCGCCGGCGGCCTGCTACCTTGGCCGGGGCCGGCCGCTCGGCGCCGATCTATGGGTCGCGGGCTCACGACTCCCGCCGACCGTCCTGCCCAGCCACATCCTTCGGGTGGCGCAAAGAGGACGGACACCAGCCGGCCGCGTTCCTCGCCCGATGCGCGGCCACCGGCCTCTGCACGGCGGCCCCGCCGGCCGCACGCCGCGAGAGCGGCGCCGGGTCCACTCCTTGCCCGGAGAGCCGGCGGGGCCGCTCGTATCTCCACCCAGCCCGTCTGCCCGCCGATATAGAATCTCGACGGACCATCGGAAGCACCAGGGAGGGGTCGTGGCTGTCTACCAGGAGAAGGCACGGGAGCGTATCAGGAAGAGCGTCCGCAGGTTCAGGGGTCTCGCGGAGCGGGCCGCTGCCAACAAGGCCAGCTAGGCGGACACCAGGACGATCGTGACCTCGTTCCTTGGCGAGGCGCTCGGCTGGGATACCTTCGCCGACATGACCGGCGAGTACCGCATCCGCGGCAACTACGCCGACTTCGCCCTGAAGGACGGCGCCGACCTGCTCGCGATCATCGAGGTGAAGGCCGCCGGGACGACCCTCGCGGCCAAGCACCTCTACCAGGCCGTCAGCTACGCCGCCAACGAGGGCGTGGACTGGGTCCTGCTCACGAACGGCGACGATTGGCACGCCTACCGGGTCCTCTTCAACAAGCCGGTGGAGCACGTCCTGGTCTTCAAGGCCTCGCTCACCGACTCTGACATGAAGCCGGCCGACCGCGTTGAGCTCTTCTACCTGCTGAGCAAGGAAGCCCGCCGCTGCGCCGAGCTCGACGCCTACTACGAGCGGCGCGTGGCGTTGAGCGGCTCCAACATCGCTAAGACCCTGCTCGGCGAGAAGATGCTCACCACCCTGCGCGCCGAACTCCGCAAGGCCACCGGTCAGAAGGTCGCCCCGGACGAGCTGGCCGCCATCATGGCCGCAGACGTCCTGCGACCTGACGTCCAGAGCGAGGACACGGCACGGTTGATCAAGAAGGCCGCAGCCGCGCCAAGGAAGCCCGCCCGGCGTGCGGCCAGCCAAGCCGAGCCCGCAGCGACCGCGCCCGGAGCCGTCTGAGGCCCTCCGTCCCTCTCAGGAGGCTCGGAGCACCCTCGCGCCGTCCAGAGCCGCTGTGGGCCCTCCTGCGGCCTTCCAGCGGCGAAGGAGACGCATGACCACCAGCAGACGGCAGGCGCTCGCGATCACGCCGAAGGTCGGCGACCGGGTCGGACCCTGGCGCATCACCGACCGTCTGATCACGTGGGACGCGGAAGACGAGGGCTGGTCAGTCCAGGTCTGGGCCACCGGCCGCGGCGGCGACCGCGCCAGCACGCGCGTCGTGGTCCTCGCTCCCATGCTCGCCGACCCGAAGGCGGCCGCCTACCTCGAGGCCATCCTGGAGGAGGCCCTGGGGTAGCCTGCCGCCCACCCGGTAGGGGGGATCGAAGCGAGAACGGGGAGGCCTCCAGACCCTGCGTCCCCCAGGGGAGACGAAAACGACAAAATGGAGTTCCCGAACCGGGGGGCAGGTTACGCGAACGAGCCTGAGCCGTTACGCAAGGTCGGG
>JAAZAR010000101.1 GCA_012514235.1 Actinomycetota bacterium | reverse complement strand
CAAGGCGCGCCGAGCCCGAATGTCGCGAGGATCCGCGCTCCGCCGGTCGGCCGCGACGGAGAGAGAGTCACGGGAAGCTTCTGGCCGCAGGCCGGGCAGAAACGCTCATCCCCGCTCAAGTCCCGGCCGCAAGATGGACACACAGGCATCGAATGCCTCCGGGGCTTCGTCACATCCGGGCCAGGGGCAGAGCGGGATCAGTCGTCGTCCGGGTCGTCATGGTCGTCGTCGTCATGGTCGTCGTCCCGGTCGTCGTCGTCATGGTCGTCGTCGTCACCATCGACGGGCCGCGGGTGCGCGACGGTGAACGTGTCGTCTCCGTCGACGCTCACCCTCGCATCCTCGTGATCGCCCCGCGCGTCGTCCTTGGCACGGTCATCGCCGCCCTTGTCTTGGCCGGACGTGCCGTCACCGATGGGGTCCTTGTCGAGCGTGATCGCCGGTCCCGGGTCCGGATCCTCGGCGTTCGAGAGGGCAGCTCCCACGGCGCCGAGGGCCAGCAAGACGGCGACGGCGATGATGACAAAGCGGGTCATTGGCACGCCTCCCTATCGTGGTTCGTCATGGCCATCCCCTTCGCCGTAGTGCAGGGGTGGTACCTGCGGGAACGGGCCGGCCTCGAGGGGGGCGCTGCCGCGCCCCCCTCGAGGCCTCGGAGGACGAGACCGGCTCGTTCCATTGATGCCTCAGCGGCTGGCGGCGCCTGGAGCGCTGTGGGCGCTGGCGGCACTCGGGGCGCTGGCGGCACTCGGGGCACTCGCCGCACTGGGAGCACTGGCCGCACTCGGGGCACTCGGTCCGGTGGGTCTGCTGACGGCGCTCGGACCGGTGGGCGCGCTGTGAAGGGAGTCGTCGTCACCGTCCTGGTCGTCGTCCCACTTGGCTTCGACGGCCTCGAGCTCGGACTGGACGTCGTCATGGCGAGCGTCGTTCTTGACGGACGCCTTCGCAGGCTCAGGATCCTGCGCCGGGTCGGGCGTCGTCTTCGAGGCGGGCGCGAGCGGTGAGCCGGGGTCGCCGGGCTGCGCCTGGACGAACGCGGCGCCGACGCCCCCGAGGACGAGCGCGCACACGGTCAGGACAAGGATCAGGCGGATCGTCATGTTGCCTCCTTCAAGTGCCTTTGCGGATCGACGTCACTATGCCGACCGCACATGAAACGGCGATGAGACGGGGGTGAGAAGGCTCTCACCGTCGCACCCCCTTCCTGGTGCTCACGCGGAACCGGCCGAGCCGAGGACCTGGAAGCGCCGCCACGAGCACCTCCAGCTCGGCCGCGACCTGCCCTGCCGCCGGGCGGTCCTCGGGGCGCGGCGCGAGCGTCGCCTCGACGAGCTCGGCGAGCGCCGGCGTCACATCGGCCGGGAGCGGCGCCGGCCCGTGCACGAGCTGGGGGTAGCGTTCCTCCATCGGAGCCCTCTCGTCTGAGGACGGCTCCGGGAACGGGGAGCGCTGCGCGAGCGCCCAGTACAGCGTCACCCCGATGCCCCACACATCGGTGGCGCCGCCGAGCTGGCGGAAACGGGCGGGGTCGCACTGCTCCGGGGCCATGTATCTCGGCGTGCCCGTCGGCGAGGAGACACCGGGGAGCTCCCCGGTCCGCAGGGCGAGACTGAAGTCGATGAGCCGCGGCGGTCCGGTCATGATGACGTTGCGCGGCTTGACGTCCATGTGGACGACGTCTTGCGTGCCCATGTAGTGCACCGCGGAGCAGAGCTGCAGCCCGAGCGGGAGCACCTGCTCGATGGAGATCGCGGATGTGCGCAGCAACGTCGAGAGATGCGGGCCGTCGAGGTACTCGAGCAGGAGATGCGGCCGGACCCCGTCGACGACGGCGTCGAACGCGCGCACGATCACGGGGTGCTGCAGGCTCTCCAGCATCCGAGCCTCAGCGGCTATCGCCGCGAGGGCCGCCGGCTCATCCACCTGATCGGGGCGGAGCATCTTGACGACGATGAGCGAGTGAAGCTGATCGTCCCAGGCGAGATACGCCTCGAAGCGGACACCGCCGCCGAGCAGGCGCACCGCGTGGCGTCCGGGAGCGATCCCGTCGCCTTCACGGAAGCCCCAGGACGCATCGCGTGGCGTCCCGTTGTCGGGCTGAGCGCGAGTCCTGAAGGGCATCTTCATGTGCATGGCCTTGCCGCCTTGACCGCGAGAGTCGCGGGGTCCGGAGACGACCATCAGCGACCAGCATGAGAAGACCGTGAGACACGCATGAGAACCCTCTCACCAAGCCGCCACGGTCCGGGAGCGCGGCACCGCCTTGCTGTCGACCGACGAGTGGCTCTTCCGGCGTGTGGTCGTGCCGGCCTGATCCCGGCAGCGGCCCTTCTCGTGGACGCCGCCAAGAGCCGGCACGCCGGCTCACCCGCGGCGACCGCCTGAAAGGTCAAGCCACGTCGTCCGGGACCGCGCGGCTGACCATCGCGGCCCGGTCACGGCTGCTCCCGGCGACGATGAGCCCGCAGAGCGCCAGGTCCATGACAGTGATGTAGGTCGGATACAGGATCGCCGTGATCCCCCAGGCGCCCCCGACGACTGCGGCAAAGACGGCGACCGCGCCACCGAGCGCGTAGAGTGCATACGTGATCAGCTTTTCTTCATCAGGCCTTCTCCAGCAATGCAGCAGTGTCGGGACCATCGCGACGATGCTGACGAGGATCTGCGTGACGAGGCAGGCCTCGGGCGAATCAAGGGCCACCCAGAGCGCCAGACCGAACAACGCGCCCGCCTGACACGCGACGTCCAGGGACGTGAAGCGCCTGTCACCGTGCTTGAGGCCGAGGATCGCGACAAGTCCGCCCGTCAACACCGCACACAACGCGAGAGCGGCGGCGGGATACTGGCCATCACTGAGCGCCGCGGCGCCGACCAGGCAGCCCATCAGGGCGAACGTCAGCCACGAGACGACGCGCGGCTTCGTCCTCCCCGCCACGACCCCGAAGATATAGGGGATCGGCGCGACGATGGAGATGAACGAGCTGGTAACGATCAGGACGGACGTCATCAGGCAGCCTCACTACCCCCGGCCTCACTGACTGTCCGCGAACCGTGGGCCCGAGCGCGTCCCCCGGGCGGGCCCCATGCCCGCGAATCTCGCCAATCCTACGTGATTGACCCCGCGCCCGCAGCCTCGACCGCTCTCACCACGGAGTCGAGAGCGGCGGCCTGATCCGCCTCGGACCGGGGGTCTGACGGCACTGCGCCTCGATCGCCGGCGAGGAGGCGCGGCCGCCCCGGCCCGTCCGCGGGCTGCCGCCTGCAAGGAGCTGCCCGACCACCTCGGGGCCGAGAAGGCCCTCATCCGCGGCGGCCATCCCCCCCTGTGCCATCAGCGGGAGTGCCGGCACAGGCTCCCGCCCGCGCCAGCGTGCGACGACGAGGGGGCCGGGGCGCCTCCGGCGCCCCGGCCCCCTCGGGTGATCAGTCTCTACGCTACGGCGATCGGCCTTACTTGCTCTTCCCAATCTTGAACATCTTCGTGCCGCAGTCCGGGCACACGCCCTGAGTCGCAGGCTTGCCGTTCTTCATCGTGACCTGCTTCTCGTCCTTCATGACCCTCTTGGCCCGACATTTGACACAATAGGCCTCGGTCGCCATTCGGTCTCCTTTCATTGCCCTCACGGGCGGGTGATCCGCCCCCCAAACGGTCGCGCGCAGTATACGCTCGCGTCAGCAGGGGCGCAACGAGCCTGCGCCGAGCCTGACACGAGGCTGCGAGGCGGCGGCGGCGGCGGTCGCTGAATGCAACGTATGCAGCCACCCTCCACGTCCCTCCGCCTTCGGTGTTGCCGACGGCGGCCCCTGTTGGTACAACCTTGTCATCGCGACAGCGGCCGGCGACCCGCGGAGCCGGCAGCCACGGATACCCGGCCTGAAAGGATGACCATGGACGAAGAGCTCCGGGCCACGATCCGCTCGCGCGTCGCCGACGAGAACGTCAAACACATCCAGCTCTGGTTCACCGACATCCTCGGGAACCTCAAGATGATCGAGATCCCCGACCGCCAGCTGGAGAACGTCCTCGAGAGCGGCGCCCCCTTCGACGGCTCGTCGATCGCCGGCTACGCCGAGGTCGAGGAGTCGGACATCGTGGCCATGCCCGACTGGAGGACCTTCAAGGTCCTGCCCTGGTCACAGGACCACGAGCGCACCGCGTTCGTCTTCTGCGACATCCTGGACCGCGACTACAAGCCGTTCGAGGGCGACCCGCGCTGGGTCTTGCGCCGCCAGCTTGGTCGGGCCGCCGACATGGGCCTCGACTTCTACGTTGGACCCGAGCTCGAGTACTTCTACTTTCGGGACGGCGACAGTCCTGGGCTTACCGACGAGGGCGGCTACTTCGACGTCCTCCCCGCCAACCTGGGCAACGACCTGCGCAAGCAGACCATGCGCGCGCTGGACCGGCTCGACATACCGATGGAGGCTTCGCACCACGAGGTCGCCCCATCGCAGCACGAGATCGACCCTCACTACGACGAAGCCCTGGTCATGGCCGACCGCGTCATGATCTCGCGATTGATCGTCAAGGAGGTCGCGGCGCAGAACGGCGTCTACGCGACCTTCATGCCCAAGCCGCTGCACGGCATGAACGGCAGCGGGATGCATGTCCACCAGTCGCTGTTCCGCGGCGAGGAGAACGCGTTCTTCGACAGGAGCGACCCGAACCACCTCTCGGCGATCGCCAAGGGGTTCATCGCCGGGCAGCTGCGGCACATGCGCGAGATCTGCTCGGTGCTCAACCAATGGGTCAACATCTTCAAGCGTCTGGTGCCGGGCTTCGAGGCGCCGGTCTACGTGAGCTGGGCGCACCGCAACCGCACGGCGCTGATCCGCGTGCCGCTGTACATCCAGGGCAAGGAGAGCACGGTGCGCGCCGAGCTGCGCAACCCGGACCCGGCGGCCAACCCGTACCTGGCCTTCGCCGTCATGCTGGCCGCCGGCCTCGAGGGCATCGAGCAGGGATACGAGCTGCCGCCCGGCGTCGAGCCGAACATCTATGCGATGGCCGCCGAAGAGCGCGAGGCGGCCGGTCTGACCATGCTGCCCAACAACCTCTACGAGGCGATCACCGAGACCCAGAAGAGCGACCTCGTGCGCCGGGCGCTGGGCGACCACGCCTTCGAGCGCTTCGTCACCAACAAGCTCAACGAGTGGTACGAGTACCGCGAGCAGGTGACGGACTTCGAGATCAAGCGCTACTTCTCGGTGCTGTGATGGTCGCCCGACGGCTCGCGCGTCATCTGGCCGGGTGGCTCCGTCGCGAGGTCGAGGCCGGCGGCGGCAAGGGCGCCGTGCTCGGCCTCTCCGGCGGCCTCGACTCGGCCGTGGCGGGCGCCCTCGCCAAGCGAGCCTTCCCGGACGAAACGCTCGGGGTCCTCATGCCCTGTCACAGCGACCCGTCGGACGCCGAGGACGCGATGCTGGTCGCGCGGTACTTCGACCTCGAGACCGCGACCGTCGACCTCTCCACCGTCCACGACGCCCTCGTCGCGGCGCTGGAGGCGTCCTCGCCCCGCCTCGGCGACCACCGGCTCACGACCGCCAATCTCAAGCCGCGGCTGCGCATGACGACGCTGTACGCCCACGCCAACCTGCGCGGCTACCGCGTGATCGGCGCCGAGAACCTCGACGAACTCACGATCGGCTACTTCACCAAGTACGGGGACGGCGGCGCCGACTTCTTCTTGCTCGGCAGCCTGAACAAGGGCGAGGTCCGCGACCTCGCCCGCGAGCTCGACGTGCCGCGGCGCATCATCGACAAGCCGCCGTCCGCCGGGCTCTGGCCGGGGCAGACCGACGAGGGCGAGATGGGTCTCACCTATGAGCATCTTGACGCCTTCGTGCGCGGCCGCGAGGTGCCGGCGAAGGTGCGGGCACGCATCGAGGCGCTGCGCGACGCCGGCGCCCACAAGCGCGCCATGCCGAGGATCGCGCCGCTGCCCGACGAGGCGTAGACCGGCGCAGCGGAGGTCCGGCGGCGCGTCAGCCCGTGCGGGCTGACGCGCCGCCGGACCTCCGCTAAACTAGAGCGCTGGCCCCCGGGAGGCTCGCGTGTCGATCGTCGTCCAGAAATATGGTGGTTCGTCCGTCGCCGACGCCGCGCGCATCGTCAACGTTGCGCGGCGCATCGTCGACACCGCCGAGCAGGGTCACAGCGTGTGCGCCGTGGTCTCGGCGCGCGGCGACACCACCGACGAGCTCCTGCAGCTCGCCTACGAGATCTCGCCCAACCCCCCCGAGCGCGAGATGGACATGCTGCTCACCACCGGCGAGCGCGT
>JAAZAR010000082.1 GCA_012514235.1 Actinomycetota bacterium | reverse complement strand
GGCTCACGCAGGTGATCTGCGGGTAGCCGAGCTTCTCGGCCGTCTGGGGGCCGACCTGGGCCGTGTCGCCGTCGATCGCCTGGCGGCCGCAGAGCACGAGGTCGGCGCCGCCGAGCTTCTTCACGGCGAGTGACAGCGCGTAGCTCGTCGCCAGCGTGTCGGCGCCGGCGAAGGCGCGGTCGGTGAGCAGGATGACCTCGTCGGCGCCGCGGTACAGCGACTCCCGCAGGACCTGTACGGCGGCCGGCGGGCCCATGGTCACCACGGTGACGCGGGCGTCGTGACGGTCCTTGAGCTTGAGCGCCTCCTCCAGCGCGTTCAGGTCTTCGGGGTTGAACACGGCCGGCAGCGCCGCCCGGTTGATGGTGCCGTCCTCCTTCATGGCGTCGCCGGTCACGTTGGCCGTGTCCGGGACCTGCTTGACGAGGACGACGATGCGCAGCTGGGGCATGTCAGGCGTCCAGGGTCGGGGGGTTGAGGGTGTCGTGAACCACGTACACGGAGCCGGAAGGTTACCAGAAGGTCCTCGCGCGCGCACGTTGTGGCGGGGCCGGGCAACGCCGCGAGTCGACTGGCGAGGAGGCCCGTGGGAGAATCACACGATGATGCGTTGCGGTCGTCTCTTCTCTTTCTCAGCGGGTGCCGCTCTCGCCCTGCTCGTCGCGTTGGGCGCGGGGGTCGGGCTGCCGGCGGCCGCAAGCGCGGCCGGCAGCCCCGCTCCCCCTCGGCCAGGCCCCGTGATCCCCGCGCCTCCCGTCCTCGACGACGTCATGGGCAGAGGCGAGGGCGGTCTCGTCCCCGAGCTCCCGATCGGTCTGGGAGTGCTGCCCGTGGCCCGCGAGACGGCCGCCTTCGCCGCGGGTCGCGTGGCAGTCGGCGTCGTCTTCCTCGAGAGCGACGGCAGCCGGATGACGAGCAGCGAGGACTGGTCCCGTGAGGACCCCGAGTACCCGGGCCGGGACCGGCGTCAGCTGGTCCTGGAGGCCGTGCAGCGCGCCCTCGACTGGTGGAACGCCCGGTCGCCGGACGGTTCGCTCGAACTCTTCCTGCCCGCGGCGGGCTCCTACGGCGCGCCGCAGACCGTGACGACCGGCTACGAGCCCATCCGCAGAGCCATCACCTCCGGGTGGGGCGGCCGCAAGGGCGTCCTCTCTGACGCCGCCTGGCGCTGGGAGGCGATGGGCGCCATCGGCTTCGGTCACGACGCGACCGACGACAGGCCGATGCCCGAGACACGGTTCGCCGACCGCCTGCGCAAGGAGAACGACGCGGACTGGGCGTTCGTGGTCTACGTGGTCGACAGCCTCAGGGACGCCGACGGCATGTTCCGCAACGGCGTCGTCGCCTACACGGCCGACCTGTTCGGCCCCTACTGCATGCTCACCTACGACAACGACGGCTACGGGTTCGCCAACTTCGACGCCGTGCTGGCGCACGAGATGGGTCACGTCTTCGGTGCGCTGGACGAATACCCCCCGCCCTCGCCCGGCTACCCGAGTCACGGCAAGCTGCGTTCGGGGTACCTGGGCGTGATCAACGGCAACGCCGTCGCCGGCGGCAACGGCGGCAGGCACGGGTGCATCATGCTCGGATCGAACGGGACGATGGCGGCGTTCCGGAACGGCGACCTCTGCCGCTGGACGAGAGGGCAGAGCGGCCTGCGCGACTCGGACAAGGACACACGCCCCGACGTGGTGGACACCCGGCCGCGGTTCTCGACGAAGCTCGAGACGAGCGACGCGGCGACCGGCGTCGTGACGCTGCGGGGGACCGTGGCCGAGCGGCCGCGCCCCCGCGGCCGCATCAGCTTGGGCGTCTACTTCCGCCATGACCTCAGCATCAGGGTGCCGCACGACGTGCGCTACCGCATCGACGGGGGTGCCTGGCAGGCGCTGACCGCAGCCGACGGCGCGTTCGACGAGCCGTCGGAGGCCTGGGTGCTGAGGACGGAGCCGCTCGCGCCCGGTCACCACGTGCTCCGTCTGCAGGCGACCACGGGGGAGACGGCCGGCCGCACCAGGCACCTCTGGGCCGGCCCTACCCCGGTCAAGCTCGAGCTCGCCACGAACGCGGCGTTCAGCAAGAAGAGGCTCACCGTCAAGCGCGGCGCACGGGCGCGTCTCTACGCGCGCAGCACGAGCGCCGGTCTGCCGGTGGCGCGGCTCGCGCCCCTCAAGCTGGTGCGCCTCGCGGACGGCAAGGTCGTGGCGAGTCTCGCCACCGGCGAGAACGGCACGTGGACCGGCACCGTCAAGCCGGCGCGCACCGGCGCCTACGAGCTGCGCTTCGCCGGCGCCGGCCAGTTCCGTCCGGCGTCGCCCGTGCGGATCAGCATCATCGTCAAGTAGACCCGGGCGCCCCTCGCCGCTCCCGCTGCGGCTCGCCCGCCGTCGACGTCTTTACGCTCCCCTGACGTTCACGCCGAACCCGCGTGACGGAGTGCCTTCAGGATGCCCTCGCACACGGCCACAAGGGAGGTGCTCATGAGCGCATCGGTCGCGGTCCGTCCCGGCGAGCGGCTTGATAGAGTCCGGTGGATGGCCGCCGGCATCCTCATCGTCGAAGACGACCGCAACATCGGGAACCTGGTCCGCCGCTACCTCGAGCGGGACGGCTACCGCGTCATCTGGGTCCGGAGCGGCGAGGACGGGCTCGTGGAGCTCGAACGGCAGCGGCCGGACCTGGTGGTGCTTGACGTCGGCCTTCCGGGCATCGACGGGTTCGAGGTGTGCCGGCGCATCCGTACCTTGGGCGAGACGCCGGTCATCATGCTGACTGCGCGCGACGAGGAGGTCGACAGGGTGCTCGGCCTCGAGCTCGGCGCGGACGACTACGTACCCAAGCCGTTCAGTCCGCGAGAGCTGGTCGCGCGGGTCAAGGCGGTGCTGCGGAGGACGCAGCCGAGGCCGCCGAGCGACGTGCTCGCTCTCGGCGGGGTGGAGCTGCGGCGTGGCGCCCGCGAAGCCACGTCCTCGGGCGCCACGCTCGACCTCACGCTGAAGGAGTTCGACCTGCTCGCGTGCTTCCTCAAGCACGCAGGGCTCGTGTTGACGCGAGAACAGCTGCTGGAACAGGTGTGGGGGCTCGAGTTCCCCGGCGGCACCCGCACCGTGGACCAGCACGTCGCGCAGCTCCGCGCCAAGCTCGGCGCCGCGCTCACCATCGAGACGCACCGCGGCGTCGGCTACAAGCTGGTGCGGCCGTGAGCGCCGCCGGCTCCACAGGCCACGCCGCGCCTGCCGGCGGGGCATCGCGCCGGCCGCCGTCCTACGGCCTCGCCGGCCTCGTCGCCCTGGCCGCGTGCCTCGTCTTCTTCGGCGCCGTCTTCGTGGCCGCCCTGGGGCGGGTCGGCGGGCTGTCCTTCGGATACCGGGGGTTCGCCGACCTGCTGCTGTCCGCGGCCACGGTGTTCGCCGTCGCCGGCCTCGTGGCCGCAGCGGTCATCGCGTTCGCGGCGGCGAGGGCGGGCCGTGCGCAGTCAGTCCGAGCGACAGACGCTCCCGCTCCGGCCGCCTTCGGTGCGGCGGCCGCGGCGTCCGAGGACGGCGACAGTCCGCTGCGGGCCTTCGCCGGCGGCGGCGGCCGCGTCGCCCGACTCGTCCTCGCGGCGGCGCTCGTCTTGGGCTCCATGTTCTCCTTCCTCGCCTTCAACGCCCTGGGCCTGGGGTACGGCGTCACCGGCCCCCTGGTGTCGGCCGGCGCCGACGTGATCGCTCTCGTGGGGGTCGGCGCCGGCGTGGTCGTGGCCGGCACCGCGTTCCTGTCGCCCAGGGCGACGTCGCTGCGCACTCGCACCTTCGGTGTGATCGTCGTCACTGTGCTCATCCCCTCGTTCTGCCTGGCCACGCTCGGCGTATGGGCCTACTACCGCAGCTGGGAGACGGCGACCACTCTGGCGCTCGACCAGGCCGGCTATCGTGCCAGCGAGCTGGCACGGGAGATCGACTCTGTGCAGCGCCAGAGCCGCCGGTACACGGCGGCGCAGCGAGCCCGGCTGGCCGCGGCGATCGCGGGCATGTACGGCACCCAGGGCCATCAGGAGGGCGCGCAGCTGGCGACGCTCGACCAGATCCGCCGGACGCGTACGCTGCCCTTGTGGGTCATCGCGAGCCTCGTGAAGAGGGGGTTCGCGGTGGGCACCGAGCGCGGGCCCGCGCCGCTGGGCGAGGCCGACATCGTCGCCTGGCGGGTCGGCCCGGACATCGTCCGCTACTACGTCCCCGTGTGGACCGGTGAGACGGTCTCGCCGCCGGTCCTCGTCGACAGGCTCTTCTGGATCGCCGCCGCCGGCCTGGCCCTCATCGTCGTCCTCGGTCTCGCCGGCGCCTGGATCCTCTCGCGCAGCGTCGTGCGGCCGGTGCGGCGGCTGGCGGAGGCGAGCGGCCGGCTCGCCGAAGGCGAAGCCGGCGTCACCGTCGCGCCCCAGGGGCCCCGCGAGCTGCGGGAGCTCGCCCTGTCGTTCAACGACATGAACGCCAAGCTGGCGAAGGCGCAGGAGACGGAGCAGGCGTTCCTGCTCTCGGTGAGTCACGAGCTGAAGACCCCGCTCACGTCCATCCGCGGCTACGCCGAAGGTATCGGCGACGGCACCGTGGAGCCCGCGGAGGGAGCCGACGTGATCGGCGCGGAGTCGGGTCGGCTGGCAAGGCTCGTCGGCGACCTGCTCGAGTCGGGGCGCCTGCGCAAGAGCGCCTTCTCCGTGCGCCGCGAGCGCGTCGACCTGGCGGCCGTGGCGGAGGACGTCGCCCGCCGCTACGACGCCACGGCGCGGGAAGCCGGTCTGACGCTCCTGCTGAACACGGAGGCGGGGGGCGCCGCGACGGCGGATCACGACAGGGTCCTCCAGGTCGTTTCGAACCTCGTGGAGAACGCGATCCGCTGCACGCCGGCGCCCGGCTCGGTCACGATCACCACGGCCGCGGGTACGGCCACGGTGGCGGACACGGGGCGCGGCCTGACGAGCGACGACCTGCCGCGTGCGTTCGAGCGCTTCTACCTGTACACCCGTTACGGCACCGACAGGCCGGTCGGGACCGGCCTCGGTCTCGCCATCGTCAAGGACCTGACCGAGGCCATGGGCGGAGCGGTGAGCGTCTCGAGTGCCGTCGGCGTTGGGACTGCCTTCACCGTCACGCTCCCCGCAGGCGACGATCAGCCGGCAAGCGACTCGTCTTCCACCGACGCGGCGACCTCGTCGCCGGCGTCCCAGGAGGCGAACGCGGCAGCTGCGGTCGGCGACGGGCCGGCCGCCTGCGAGGATGAGGACGCGTGACGCCCGGCGCCGCCGCCTGTATCGGTCTCGCGTCGTGCGGCGGCGCCGGTCGGCTCTCGCTGTGGCCGTGGCGGCCGCACTCGCGCTGCTCGTCATCGTCGCCGCCGACGGCGCGGCGCCCAGGGCGGAGGTGGTGCGCTACGACCGTCGGGCGGCCGCCGGGTACGCCGACACGTGGGCGCTGAAGGTCAACCCCGAGTACTGGTGGTCGCCGGACAACGATTGTGCCAACTTCGTCTCGCAGTGCCTCGCGGCAGGCGGGCTCAGACCCACGTTCGACGACGGCAGGGAGTGGCGGCCCAACGGCACCGAGTTCCCGACGGTGGCCTGGGTGAACTGCGGCGCCCAGAAGCGCGCCCTCTCTGCCCGGAGCGCCAGGCACTCACGCTACATCGTCAGCGCTACGCGGAGACAGCCGGCGCGCTGGTCCGCGGGCGACATCGTCTATCTGGGCAACGTCGTGGACGGCCGCCCAGAGTGGCAGCACGTCATCATCTGCGCCGGCAAGGAGGGCGGCGACTGGGTCTACGACAGCCACACCGCCGCCCACCGGCGCGTCCCGCTGACGCGCTGGTATCCGGCGCACTTCAGCGAGGTCCGCTTCTGCCGGGTAGCCGACCGCGTGCGGTATGCGCCGGAGTGACGGTCAGGCCGGTTCGACTTCGTCGACCGGCTCGACGGACGAGCCCGGCACCCAGCCGGACATGCCGCCGTCCGTGCGGCACAGGTACCAGCCGCCCACCTCGTCGAGGACGTCGAGGAGCTGCCTGCGCCCCACGGTGAGCTCGGTGGAGTCGTAATCGCGCAGCGCGACGGCGGTCTCGCCGTCGGGAGCGATGCGCAGGTAGGAGTCCGGCACCCAGCCGGAGCGGCCCGCCTGGTCGGTGCCCCAGACGTATTGCGTGTACACCTGGTCGCGGTGTCCCACCCCGAGCGTGTCGCCCTCACGGAACCTGATCGGATTGGGGTCGCTCGTCACGTGGGCCTCGACGACCCGCACGCGCCTCGGCAGTCTCCGCTCGCTCATGGCTCCTCCGTCTCCTCGACGCACGACGCTCGCACCCAGCCGTGGACACCGGACGCGCTGCGGCACAGCAGGTAGTCCTCCACCTGCTCGAGCACGTCCAGCGTCTCCCCGGGCGCGACCCTCAGATGGGTGGAATCGTAGTCGCGGCGCGCCCTCGCAGTGTGCCCCGCGACGAACTCGATGTACTCCTCGGGCACCCAGCCGTGGTGTCCGTCCTCCGTGGCGCTCCAGACGAAGTCCGGGTGCTGCTGGTTGCGGTGTCCGACGAACAGGCTCTCGCCCGCGCGGATGCGGATCTCCTGCACCTGTTCGCGTGCACACGCCGTGACGACCCGGACTCTCCGGTGGTGAAGATCGATGGTCATGGTGACGTCCGTCAGGGATCGACGGTGGCGATCTCCTCGAGGATGCGGCGAGGTTACCCAGCCCTTGATGCCCCGGTCGTTGCGGCAGAGCCACCACTCTCCGACGACGTCCAGCACCTCGAGCTCCTCGCCCTCGAAGACGGTGAGCTGCGAGGCGTCGTAGTCCCTGGTGACGACGGCCTCGGTGTCGCTCGTGTACTCGAAGTAGGACTCGGCCATCCAGCCCGAGTGCCCCTGCTCCGGGGTGCACCAGCGCATCTCCGGGAACTGCTGGTTGCGGTGCCCGACGCCGATCACGTCGCCCGCGCGGACGGAGAGGTTGCGCACGTGGTCGCGGGGCCGCGATTCGGTGACGCGGACTCTGTTCGCTCCGGCATGCATCGGGCCATTGTAGACCCTCTTCGGCAGCACAGGTACCATGCTCCGAGCGGCCGCTCAGGTGGTGCGATATCATGAGCGGTCCATGCCCGAGCACGATCACATCTGCGTCCGTTTCGCGCCGTCGCCGACCGGCTACCTGCACCTGGGCAGCGCACGCACGGGGCTCTACAACTATGTCTTCGCCCGCCGGCATGGGGGCACGTTCATCCTCCGCATCGAGGATACTGATCTGACACGGAGCACGGACGAGGCGGTCGTGCAGATCATCGACTCCATGAAGGAGATGGGTCTGCACTGGGACGAGGGGCCGGGCGCGCCGGGACCCCATGGCCCGTATCGGCAGACCGAGCGCGGCGACATCTACCGGGAGTACGTGCAGAAGCTGTTCGAGTCGGGTCATCTCTATCCATGCTTCTGCACGCCCGAGGAGCTGGACGCCGAGCGCGCGGCTGCGCAGGCGGAGGGCCGCGGCTGGACGTACTCCGGCAGGTGCCGCGGCCTCGACACCGCCGAGGTGGCGCGGCGGCAGGCGGCCGGAGAGCCGTACACGCTGCGCGTGCGTGTGCCCGAGGGCCGCACCGTGTTCCACGACATCCTGCGCGGCGAGGTGGCGTTCGAGAACGACACCATGGGCGACTTCATCGTCGTGCGTTCGGACGGGTCGATCACCTACAACCTGGCCGTCGTAGTGGATGACGTCACCATGGAGATCAGCCACGTGATCCGCGGCGACGACCACATCAGCAACACGCCCAAGCAGGTGGTGATCTATCGCGCGCTCGGAGCCCGGGTGCCCGAGTTCCTGCACATGCCGCTGCTCTTCGGCACCGACAAGAAGAAGCTCTCGAAGAGGCACGGCGCGACCAAGCTGGAGCAGCTCACCGCCGAGGGGTTCCTCGTCGAGGTGGTGCGCAACTACCTCTGCTTCCTCAGCGCGGAGTTCGACGAGAGCATGATCACCTGGTCGCTGGACGACCTGGTGGCGCACCTCGACGTCACGAAGCTCGGCACCAGCCCCAGCATCTTCGACCCCGAGAAGCTGCGCTGGATGAACGGCCGGTACCTGCGCGCGATGACCGACGAGTGGCTCGGCGACAGGCTCGTCGGGTATCTCACCCGCGTCGGCTTCTACGGCGACCCGGCCGGGGTGGGCGAGATCGCCGCGCAGGGCGCGCAGGCGCTCGCCCACGCCGTGGAGGACGCCGAGACCGAGCACGTGCCGCCCACCGTGCCCGACGAGGAGCAGGAGGCGCTCACGCGCGCGATCGCTCCCCTGGTGCACGAGAAGCTCGAGGTGCTCGCCGACTTCATCCCCATGGCCGGGTGGTTCTTCCGGCCGCTCGAGTTCACGCCCGAGGCGCTCGAGCGGCTCCGAGGAACGGCGGGCGCGGCGGAGACGCTCACGACCGCCGCCGCCGGCCTCCGCGACCTCGAAGAATGGGATGTGCCGTCCGTCGAGACGCTGGTGCGCGAGCTGCCGCCGGCGCTTTCGCTCAAGCCCAAGGCCGTCTTCGCCGCGCTCCGTCTCGGCATGAGCGGCCAGAGCGTGACCCCCGGCCTCTTCGAGAGCCTGTGGGCGCTCGGCCGCGACAACGCCGTCGCGCGCCTTGGGCAGGCCGCGGCACTGCTCGGATAGGCGCCGGCGTGATCCGACGGTCCCCCAGCACGGATCCGGCCCGCTGCGCATCCGGCGATGGTTCGTCTCGAGATCCCGACGCTCTCCTTCGACGAACGCCGGAGCATCGAAGCCACCCATGAGGGGCCGGTCGCGCTCTGGAGCTACGAGCGGGACGGGCTGACCAGCTCGGTTCGACGCGGCCCTGGTGGGTCGAGGACCGCGACGTCCGCCGTCCTGGGTGAGATCCTGGGCGGCATCGCGACCGACGCCGCCTTCGCGGTGGCGGAGCTGTTCGACAGAGAGCGCCTGCCCGACGAGTGGGTCGAGGTGGAGTAGGGCCTTTCCTGCGCGGGACTCACGCCGTCACGGACACGCGAGGACGGACCGATGTCCTCGTGCTCCGCCGTCGGGGGAACAACAGAGGTAGTAGCGAGTCCCGGAGTACGAAAGCGCAGGTGAGGTCATGGACACCAGGACGAAGCCTGTCTACGTGGTCGGCGCCGCAGGGCATCAGGGCGGCGCCGCGATGCGGCATCTGCAGGCGCTCGGAGTTGAGGCGCACGCCTTGTTCGACGAGCGCGACGCGCGTCGACGGGATCAGCGCTGGAGCGAGCCCGGCGCGCGGATCGCCCGCTTCGACGAGCCTGATGCGCTCGAGCGCGCCCTGCGAGGCGTCGGCGCCCTCGTCCTCGTTCTCGAGGATCCCGAGACCGGCCCGGCCGAGAGGCTCCGCCACGGCCGGGTGCTCATCGACGCCGCCGTGGCGGCGGGGGTGGGCCAGATCGTCTTCGCGGCGGCGACCGGGCCGGATCACCACCGCCTCTCGTGCGATGTGAGCGCCGAGACCGAGCGCTACCTTCGCAGGCTCGACGTCCCGGCCACGGTGCTGCGGCCGGCGACCATCATGGAGGAGGTCCCCTGGTACTGGCTCGCCCGGTACGGTCGGCAGATCACCCTGGCGACGCCGTTCGTCGCCGACGCTCACCTCCCGCTGGTCGCGCTCGACGATGTGGGAGCGCTGGCCGCGCTCGCCGCGTCCCGTCCCGGAGAGTTCGCGGGGCGTTCGATCGACCTGGCCGGCGACACGGAGACGCCGCTTCAGATCGCTGCACGGCTCACCGAGGCCCTCGGCCAGCCCGTGGAGTACGAGGAAGTCCAGGTCGAGGGGGTGTTCGTCTACCAGGAGGCCTCGACCCAGGTGCACGACATCGAGTGGCTGCGGGGTGTGTACCCCCGGCTGCACACCTTCTCGAGCTGGCTGGAGGACGGCGGCCTGGCGCTCTGCCGTCGCCATCTGGGCATGACGTCGCCGGACGAAGTCCGCGAAGTCGCCTGAGCTGTCGTCGAGCGGTCGGGCAGACTCAGTGCGGCGCCGGCTGATCGGGCGCAGCCGTCGGCGTCTGGTCGGCCTCGCCGGACGCCGGGTCCGCCTGCTCTGCGCCGCCGGATGCCGGCGCGACCCGCGCGTCCTCGCCTGAGGCCGGCTGCCTCCGGTCGACGGGGATGGCGGCGGCCGCCGACACGGCGGCGTCCTCCGCTGCGGTGGCCGCGCGAAGCTCTCGTGCCGCGGCCGCGGCCGCCGCAGCGGCTGCGGCCTCAGCGTCGGCCTTGCGCTGCTTGCGCGAGCGCCGTCGCGGCTTGACGCCGGCCAGGCGGTCGACGGCGTCCGGCAGCGCGCTCAGCTTGCGGACGACGGCGTCCGGTGGCTGGGCTCCGGCCGGGAACGCCCGCTTCGTGGGGTTGTACCAGATGGTGCGCAGGCCGGCGCGCTGTGCTCCAGCGATGTCGTTGGTGGTGCCGTCGCCGACCATGACGGCGCGCTGCGGATCGAGCGGGAGGCCGCGCGACCCTTGTCTCAGCAGCGCGGCCCGGTAGAAGGCGTAGTTGGGCTTGTGATCGCCGACCTCGGCCGACGAGACCACGTCGTCGATGTACTGGTCGAGCCCCACGCGTGCCAGCGCGAGCCGGACGTCCGCCGCGGAAGAGTCCTCCGCGTTGGTGGCCACCACCAGACGGTACCGGGCACTCAGGCGCAGCAGCGCCTCCTGAGCGCCGGGCTCCGCCTCGACCGTGTCCCAGTCCTTCATCGGACCTTCGCGCATGCCGGTGTCGACCATGAGCGTGTTGCCCCAGTCGAGGAAGACCACGTCGATGGTCCCGGTGTCCGTCGGGCTGCCGGCCTCGCCGCCTGCGGCGGTGGGGCGGCCGGCCGCACGCTTCGCGCGGCCGGCGCCCTGGGCCTCCGGCTCGGCCGGGACCGGCCACGGCGTGACCGCACGGGTCGCCATGGCGATGGTGAACCCGAGCGCCAGCCCGGCGACCACGTCCGAGGGCCAGTGGACGCCGAGGTACACCCGGGAGGCGGCCATGGCGAGGGCGACCACGGCTGCTGCCACCGTCGCCGGCCACCGCCACGAGGTCCGCCAGGCGACGACGGCGAGCGCCGTGACCAGTGCCGTGGTGGTGGTGGTATGGCCGCTCGGGAAGGCGAAGACGGCCGGCTCGATCACGCCTCCTGCCGGCGGTTCCCGGGAGAAGGCGAGCTTGAGCAGCGGGTTGAGGACGAGTGCGACGGCGATCGTCAGTCCGGCGTAGACGGCCTGCGCCATGCGACCCGACCACCACAGCCCGCCGACGACGACGGCGATGATGACGGTGAGCACGTACCACGCGTCCAGCCGGTCCAGCGTCTCGGCGATGCCGGTGAACGGTCCGCGGAGCTGGCCCGCGAAGAGCTCGTTGATGCGCTCGTCGACGGCGTCCAGCGCGCCGGTCTTCATGAGGACCGCCACGACGACGAGCACCGCCAGTCCCGCGGCGGCGCCGATCAGGAACGGCCTGCGGTCACGGCCGACGCGCAGGCGGGACATGAGGTCAGCACCCCGCACAGATCAGACTTCCCAGGGCCCGCGGCAGCTCCTCGAAGTGGCTGACGACGACGTCGCCGGTGGAGTGCGGGAGGTCCTTGTTGTTGACGCCGACGAAGTGCACCGCGGACATGCCGGCGGCCTGGGCGCCGGCGATGTCGGTGCGCTGGATGTCGCCCACGTGAGCGGCCTCCGGGGGTCGCACGCCCAGCTCCTCGAGCACGTGGATGAAGACCCGCGTGTCGGGTTTGCTGATGCCGTGCTCGTTGGAGAAGTAGGTGTACTCGAAATAGCCGAGGAGGTCGTGCTTGTCGAGCAGCTGGCGGAGGACGGAGCCGGGCGAGAACCCGGTGTCGCAGATGATCGCGAGCCGGTAGCGTTCGGCGAGCTGCGGCATCGTGTAGACCGCACCCGGCATCGGTTCGGGCGGGATCTCAAGGACGAGCCGTTCGAAGCGGTCGACGAGAGGGTCGGACAGCTCCCGCGGCAGCCGCACGCCGAGCGAGGCGAGGATGGCGTCGACGAGCTCGCTGCAGGGTGGCGTGCGGTGCTCGTTCAGCCAGACGGTGTCGAAGTGGCCCCAGCTTGCGCTGAGCGACTCGGTGAGAGCCTGGGGGGTCACTGGGAGGCCGGCGGTGGACAGCGTGTCCCTCAGTACGGCCGCGCGAAGCTCTTCACGCTCCTTGCCGCGCGTGTCGACGAACAGCGTGCTCCAGAAGTCGAAGGTGACGGCTCTCAGCATGGAGCCTAGGGTACCAGAGCCGTGAGGGGTCGGTCCGCTCGACGCCGGACCAGCGCGCGAGCGCGAGCTCGCGCGCTGGTCCGGCGTCTCCGCCTCGCGACCCGCCGCTCAGGACAGTTTCGTCTGGCGCGGCGCCCGCCACAGGTCGGCGGGCGTCCCTTCGCGAGCGCGCAGGACGGGCGGCGCCGGCCGCTCGACGGTCACGAGGTTGAGGTCGATGCTTCCGCACGCAGGGCACATGAGCATGCGCACGTCGCGTGGCGCCCCCTCCGGCGCGCGGAAACGGTGGCGGCATTCGCCGCACTCGTACTCACTGCTGCCAGGCATCGTGCTACTCCCTTCAAGTAGCCACGACTGCATTGTACCCTCGACGTACCAGAATGGAAGTGGGCCCGATCGCTCATCCTTGGGCCGTGACCACGATAGGCTGAGAGCCCGTCATCCTCGACTGTGGAGGGCCCGTGGTCACCGGCATCGTCGTGTATCCGTTCGCCGCCGCGCTTGCGGTCCTCGTCGCGTGGCGTGCTGCTCGCGGCGGCCAGCCCGCCTTCGTCGTCGCCATGCGGGTGCTCTTCGTCCTGTACCTCGGCTGGGTCGTCGGTGCCACGCTCTTCCCGCTGCCGGTCCGCCCCGGCGTCGCCGGGCTCGAGGCGGCGGGGCAGCATGTCGCCGTGGGGCTGGTTCCCCTGGCGTCCATCCGTGACGTGCTCGTCAACGGGCCTCCGTTCGCGCAGGTCTGGATCCTCGGAGGCAACGTGTGCACCATGATCCCTTTCGGCCTCCTGCTGCCGTTCTCGGCGCCTCGCCTGGCGACCTGGCCGCGCATGTCTGTCGCGGCGCTGCTGTTCCCGCTGGGCATCGAGTCGGCGCAGCTGGCGGTGTCGCTCGCCCTCGGCTACTCCTATCGGGTGACGGAGGTGGACGACGTCCTGCTCAACTTCGCAGGCATCCTGCTCGGCTTCGCGCTGTACCTCGTGCTGCGGGGCCGGCTCTCTGCTCCGCTGGCGCCGGCCGCGCGGGATGCGCGGGAGCGCGGGCGACGAAGTCGCTGCCGCGAGGTACACTAGAGCGCGATCCGCCCGGCCGGCGAGAGCCCAGCCGGGCGTTCGGATGTCAGGCGCCGGGCCGGAGTCAGTCGCCCGGCGCCTCCCGCCGTCAGCCACACCCGACAGAAGAGACCAGCCGTGCACGCCGTCGACAGGATCCGCAACCTCGCCATCATCGCCCACATCGATCACGGCAAGACGACGCTGATCGACAGCATCTTCCGCGCCGCTCGTGTGTTCCGGGAGAACGCCAGGGTCGAGGAGCGCGTGATGGACAGCAACGACCTCGAGCGCGAACGCGGCATCACCATCCGCTCCAAGCACTGCACCGTGGAGTGGAAGGACTACCTCATCAACATCATCGACACGCCGGGCCATGCCGACTTCTCCGGCGAGGTGGAGCGCGTGCTCAGCATGGTCGACTCGGTGCTCCTGCTGGTAGACGCCAACGAGGGACCCATGCCCCAGACCCGCTACGTGCTCATGCGCGCGCTGCGCCTGGGGTTGCGGCCGATCGTCATCGTGAACAAGGCCGACCGGCCGAACGCCGACCCGTCCGGCGCGCTGGACAAGACGTTCGACCTCTTCGTCGAGCTGGGTGCGACCAACGAGCAACTCGACTTCCCCATCCTGTACGGCTCCGGTCTGGAAGGCTGGATCGTCGAGGACATCGACGAATACAGGAAGGAGGAGCACGAGCGCGAGGAGCACCTGTCGGACGGCGGACGGCTCTCGCCGGGGCTGCTCCAGGAGCTCGCCGACGCCGGCATGGACGACCTGTTCGAGACCATCGTCCGCGAGGTGCCGGCGCCGTCCGTGGACCAGGAGGCGCCGTTCCGCATGCAGGTCAGCACGCTGGCCTGGAGCGACTACATCGGCCGCATCGGCTGCGGCCGTGTGCTCGAGGGGCGCCTCAAGGTCGGCGACGAGCTGCAGCGCATCACGACGCGGCACCTCCGGATCGGAGAGCCGGAGGCCGGATGGGAGCGGACCGGCGCGGAGGCCGCGCGCGTGACGCATCTGTGGGTCACGCGCGGCCTCGAGAACCGCGAGGTCGACGAGGTCGCCGCCGGCGACATCGTCTGGCTCGCGGGCCCCGACGACATCACCCTCGGCGACACGCTCGCGTCGCCGGCCGACGACCCCGACGGGGCGGCCCTGCCGCCGCTCGAGATCGAGGAGCCGACGGTCAGCATGTTCTTCCTCGTCAACAACGGGCCGTTCGCCGGCCAGGACGGCAAGGCCGCGACGCTGCGCCAGCTCAAGGACCGCCTGGAGCGCGAGCTGCGTGTCAACGTCGCGCTCCGCATGGAGGACCTGGGGCGGCCGGACGGCGTCAAGGTCTCCGGCCGCGGCGAGCTGCACCTCGCGATCCTCATCGAGGAGATGCGCCGCGAGGGGTTCGAGCTCTGCGTCAGCCGTCCGGAGGTGATCACCCACCGCGACGAGCACGGCCGACTGCTCGAGCCCATGGAGCAGCTCATCATCGACGTGCCCGACGAGTACCAGGGCGCGATCATCCAGGAGCTCAGCCTGCGCAAGGGGGAGCTGCTCGGCGTGGAGTCCACCGGCACGGGTCTGGTGCGCCTCGAGTTCAGCATCTCGACGCGCGGCCTGATCGGCTACCGGAGCGGGTTCCTCACCGAGACGCGCGGCCTCGGCGTGATGAGCTCGCGGTTCACGGGCTACGGCCCGTGGAAGGGCGAGCTCCCCGGGCGGGAGCGCGGCTCGCTCGTCAGCCAGTCGTCCGGCGAGGCCGCCTCCTACTCCCTGGAGAACCTCCAGCAGCGGGCCACGCTGTTCGTCAGCCCGATGGATCCCGTGTACGAGGGCATGATCGTCGGAGAGAACTCGCGCGCCGACGACATGCTCTGCAACCCCACCAAGCGCAAGCAGCTCGGCAACTACCGCTCAAGCACCAAGGAGATCGACGCGGGCCTCAAGGTGCCGCGCCTGCTCACGCTCGAGAGCGCCCTGGAATGGATCGCCGGCGACGAGCTCGTCGAGGTCACGCCCAGGACCGTCCGCGTGCGCAAGCACATCCTGAGCACCGAGCAGCGCAAGAAGGCCGAGAAGCGGGTGACGGCCGAGGCCTGAGCGGCGGCCACGGCGGGCTCACGCCGAGCCGCCAACCTTTCGATGGAAGGCTGCGCCCGGGCGGGAGCCCGCCGCGGCGGGCGCTTTCAGTGCAGGAACAGCCGCAGCCCCGTGTGCACCATCGTCATCCCGTACTCCGCCGCCGCGGCGCTCACGACGTCGTCGCGCGCCGAGCCGCCGGTCTGGGCGACATACTGCACGTTGCTCTTGGCGGCGCGGTCGAGGTTGTCCGGGAACGGGATGAAGGCGTCGGAGCTCAGGCAGATGCCGTCGAACCGCCTGACTCAATCGGCCCGCTCCTCGCGGGTCAGCGGGTCGGGGTCGGCCGTGAGTCCCTCGCGCAGTCTGCGCCTCTCCACCGCGGACAGCTCGTCCCACAGCAGGTAGTAGTCAACGAGGTTGGCCTTCTCCGGCTTGGGCAGGTCCTCGCGGACCGGCAGAGCGAGCGTCTTGGGGTGCTGCTGCAGGAGCCACTTGTCGGCCTTGCCGCAGGCGAGGCGGGTGCAGTGTACGCGCGACTGCTGGCCGGCGCCCATGCCGATGACCTGGCCGTCGTACCCGGTGCCCACCGAGTTGGACTGCGTGTACTTGAGGGCGACGGTCGTGACGATGAGCGTCTCGAGCACGGCGGCCGGCAGGGGTGCTGCGCCGTCCGTGCCGGCGGTCCTGAACAGCTCCGGCGTGACCCGCGCCGTGTTGCGCCGCTGCGACATGGTGAAGCCGAAGACCTCGCGGGTCTCGACCTCGGCGGGCTCGTAGGCGGGGTCGATGGAGAGGACCATGTAGGCGCCGTCGCGCTTCGTGCGCAGCAGCTCGAGAGCCTCGGGTTCGTAACCGGGGGCGATGATGAGGTCGGAGACCTCGTCGAAGAGCATGCGGGCCAGCGACATGTCCACCACGTCGCTGACGGCGGCGACGTCGCCGAAGGAGCACATGCGGTCGCCGCCGCGGGCGCGGGCATACGCGGTCGCGAGCGGCGAGTAGTCCTCGTCGCCGAGGAACTGCGAGGCGCGATAGGTCTCGGACAGCTCGCCGGCGACCGCGGCGCCGGCGGGGCTCACGTGCTTGAAGGAGGCGGCGGCCGGCTTGCCGGTCGCCGCCCTCAGCTCACGCACCAGCTGCCACGCGCCGAGCGCGTCGAGGAAGTTGATGTAGCCCGGCCTGCCGCTGAGCACCTGGAAGCCCGCCTCCCCCGGGACGGTGACGCCGGCCGGTGTCTGATGCGGGTTGCAGCCGTACTTCAGCGAGATCTCCATCGGGCTTCCTTTCCTGGTCGCGGCCGGGACAGTCCCTAGTCTACGACGCCTCCGGGCGGGGCCGGCCTGCGGTCGGCCCCGCCGCCGGCTCGGTCCCCCCGACGACCCTCCGGCTGCTCACAGCGACAGCAGCACGATCCCCGCGAGGACCGCCGCGAACCCCACCCACTGCCGTGGGCAGAGGCGCTCGTGCAGGAGGACCTGCGCATAGGCGGTGACGACCACCGGGGAGAGCGACCCCAGGATGCTGGTCACGCTCAGGTAGCCGATGCCGGTGGCGGCGATGAACAGGAAGTTGGCGATCGAGAGCAGGATGCCGACGGCCGCGAGCACGGGCAGGTTCTGTCCTTTGAGCGAAAGACCGCGTCCGGTCAGCAGCACGTAGCCGGTCAGGACCGCCGCCGAGGCGATGCGTGTGTCGAACACCGTCCAGAGCGGGTTCTCCTTGCCGACGGTGCCGTAGACGAGCAGCATGAAGCCCCAGGCGATTGCCGTCAGGACGGCGAGGACGACCGCCAGGCGGGCCGCGCGGCGGTGCTCCTCGCTCCGGTCACGCCGCCCGGTGCGCGGCGTGAGGGAGACGAGGACCACGCCGCCCACCGTCGCCACCATGCCGACGGCGGCGGGCAGGCCGGGACGCTCGCCGAGCAGGATCCCGGCCGCCACGGGGATGAGCACCTCGGCGGCGATGATGGGCGCCACCACGCTCATCGTGCCGATCGCCAGCGCCTTGTAGAACATGACGAGTCCGGCGGCTGTGGCGACCCCTGTGAGCACCAGCAGGGCCAGGTCCCATCCGCCGGGTGGAGCCTGTCTGGCGGCGAGCAGGCCGACTGCCGAGGCCGCGGCGGCGATGATCTGGCTGAGCGCCGTGACGTGCCAGACCGAGCGAGTGCGCGTCTCCACGCCGGCGAGGTAGTTGGAAGTCCCCCAGGTGAAGCTGGAGAGGAGGGCGAGGAGCGCGGCCAGCATCTACCGGATCGCCGCTCGTGCTGCCTGCTGTGTCTCCCGCATGTCAACAAGCGTACAGGATGAGGCGGCGTGCCTGCGGCGCGCCGCGGCCCGCCCGCCGCCACGTTGGACGCCGGCCTGCGGGCGGTCCATAGTAGCCGCACCGACGGCGGTGCTGCTCGCCGCGGAGGAGACCGACTGGAGGACGAGTGAGTGACGGAAGCAGGTTCTACATCGACGGGCGGTGGGTCGAGCCTGTCCGTCCCGGCGCGGAGATCGCGGTCGTCAACCCCGCGACGGAGGAGGAGGTCACGCGCGTAGCGGCCGCCTCGCCCGACGACGTCGACGCGGCCGTGCAGGCCGCGCACCGCGCGTTCGAGAGCTGGTCGCAGACGACGCGCGAGGAGCGGATCGAGGCGCTTACCGCGGTGCGCGAGGCCTACAAGCGGCGCATCCCGCAGATCGCCGAAGCGATGATGACCGAGGTCGGCATCCCGCGGGGGCTCGCCTACGGCGGCCAGGTGCTCGCCGGGGCGCGGCACCTCAAGGTGGCGATGGACGCGCTCGCGCAGTACCCGTTCGAGCAGGACTGGGGCAGCACGCGCATCCGGCGCGAGCCAGTGGGCGTGTGCGCCCTGCTCGCGCCGTGGAACTGGCCCATGAACCAGGTGACGTGCAAGGTGGCTCCGGCGCTCGCCGCAGGCTGCACCACGGTCCTCAAGCCCAGCCAGCTCTCCCCGCTCTCGGCGCTGCTCTTCGCCGAGGCGGTCGACGAGGCAGGCTTGCCCGCCGGGGTGTTCAACATGGTCAACGGCGCCGGCTCGGCGCTGGGCGACACGTTCGCTACGCACCCACTGGTCGACATGGTGTCGCTCACCGGATCAACCGCGGTGGGCGGCGTGGTCGGCGCTGCCGCCGCCCCGGACATCAAGCGCGTGTCGCTCGAGCTCGGCGGCAAGTCGGCCAACATCGTGTTCGACGACGTCGACGTGGAGAAGGTCGTGCGCTCCGGCATCTTCGGCGTGATGCACAACTCGGGCCAGAGCTGCAACGCACCGACACGGATGCTGGTCGCGCGAGAGATCTACGAGGAGGCCGTCGACGTCGCCTCCCGGGCCGCCGCCGACGTGGCGGTCGGCGACCCGACCGACGCGGAGACGTTCATGGGCCCCGTGGCGGGGCGCAAGCAGTTCGACACCGTGCGCGGGTACATCCAGACCGGCATCGACGAGGGTGCCCGGCTGGTGGCAGGCGGGCTTGAGCGGCCGGCCGGGCTCGAGAGGGGCTTCTTCGTCCGCCCCACGGTGTTCGCCGACGTCACGCCGGACATGCGCGTCTTCCACGAGGAGATCTTCGGTCCCGTGGCCTGCCTCACCCCGTTCGAAGACGAGGTGCACGCCGTCGAGCTGGCCAACGCCACAGACTACGGCCTCTCAGGCTACGTGCAGTCGGCCGACGTCGACCGCGCCCGCCGCGTGGCGAGCCGCCTGCGCACCGGCATGGTGCACCTGAACGGCGCGCCCACCGACGCCTGCGCCCCCTTCGGCGGCTATCGCAAGAGCGGCAACGGCCGAGAGTGGGGCGTGTTCGGCCTCGAGGACTTCCTCGAGGTCAAGGCCGTGATGGGGTGGTCGGCGCCGTGAGGCAGGCGAGCACGAGGTCGAGTTCGAGGGGCGTCGCCCGCGTGCGCTTGCGTCATTCGCCGTCGTAGTAGTCGACGCCGCTGGTGCGCCGCACCAGGAACCCCTCTCCGGGCGCCGGCCAGACGCCGTACTTGTCGCTGTCTGGGTAGTAGCTGATGTCCACCGCCGGCATCGTGGACAGCATGAGGACGCGGACCGGATCCCCGGTGCGGTTGGTCACCTTGTGAGCTCCGGAGGGGCCACGGGGGAAGCACACCGTGTCGCCCGGCTCGAGCTCCTCCTCGCGCTGGCCGTCCTCGTCGGGGCGCCGCACGACGGGCCTGCCCTGCAGGACGACGAGCCACTCCTCGGCGGAGTATTCGAAGTGGAAGGGACAGATGCTCTGCCCGGGCGGCAGGTCGTAGATGCTGCCGCCGATCTCCCTGCCCCCGATGATCGGGCCGAGCTTGACGGCGCCGGCTCTGTAGCCCTCGGGGTCGTCGGGATCCGTCTCGGTCCCGATCGCGAACACGTTCGCCTTCATCGCTCCTCCTCCGCCTGGTTCCCGCGGCCGCGGCCCGGGCATGAGTAGTCTATGACCCGGGACGAGCAGAAACGCGCCGTCGCCGAGGCGGCGCTCGGCTACCTCACGCCCGGCGATACCGTCGGCGTCGGGACGGGGAGCACGGCCGCCCTCTTCATCGACCAGCTGGCCGCGCACCCGGAGCTCGTCGCCGCGGCCGTCCCGAGCTCGGAGGCGACGGCGGCCGCGCTCCGCGATGCCGGGATCCGGGTTGTGGGGCTGGACGAGGTGCCGGCGCCGGCCGTCTACGTCGACGGCGCCGACGTCGTGGACCCGGAGTTGCGCCTCATCAAGGGCGCCGGCGGGGCGCTCGTGCGCGAGAAGATCGTCGCGAGCGCCTCCCGGCTCTTCGTCTGCATCGTCGACGAGAGCAAGCTCAGCCCCCGTCTGGACGGTCCGACCGGCGACCACCCGGAGGGCGCGCCGGTCCCGCTCGCCGTGGTCCCCATGGCGGCGCCGCTCGTGAGCGCACGCGTGCGCGCACTCGGCGGCAGCGTCGCCGTCCGCCCCGGCTACCTCACCGACGACGGCCTGACTGTCCTGGACGTTTCCGGACTCACGCTCGACGATCCTGCTCGGCGCGAGGTCGCACTCGACGCCATCCCCGGCGTCGTCGAGAACGGCATCTTCGCCGGGCGGCGGGCCGACGTGGTGCTGGTCGGCTCCTCGACCGGCGTGCAGACGCTCGAGCCGCCGGTCTGAGCCCGGCCGCGCGATCGCGCAGCCGGGCTCAGACCTGCTCGAAGACCATGATGCTGCCGCCGTAGCAGCAGAGCCACACGCTCCTGGTCGGCACGTCGTAGGTGATGCCGATGGGCAGGGCGTCGGTGCCGACGGTGTCGATGACCTTCATGTCGGCGATGCGGACCTGGCTCATGGTGCTCGAGTCGTAGTTCACGACGAACAGGGACGCGCCGTCGGGAGCGATGGCCATGCTCCGCGGCTGCGCGCCGGTGTAGACCTTGTCCACCACGGTCTTCTCGCGCGGGTCGATCTTGGCGACGTTGCCTTCGTTGTTGAGGGTGGCGTAGAGGTACCTGCCGTCGCCGGCCATGCAGAGGTGCCGGGGGCCGGCGCCCACGCCGCGGATCCACGAGACCGAGAAGTCGCCGAGGTCCACCACGGCGATGTCAGTGGTCCCCATCACGGCGACGTAGGCCGTCGAGGAGTCAGGCGAGACGGCGATGCCGCGGGGGTACGGCCCGAGGTAGACCTCCTCCACGACCTTGCTGGTGTGGACGTCGATCACGCTGAGCGTGAACGACTGCCAGTTGCTGACGAGGACGTACTTCGAGTCCGGCGTGACGGCGACGAACTTGGGGACCTCGCCGACCTTGATGACCTTGTCCACGGCGAGGTCGGCCAGGCTGACGCGGTAGACGTAGCTGTCGGAGGCCTGGCCCGGGGACCCGTTGTCGTGCCCTTCCACGAAGCCGGGTCCGTACATGGAGTACTGCGAGATGTAGGCGAAGCGCCCGTCCGGGAGAAAGGCGCACTCGACGGGCGCCCCCAGGATGTCCTCCGAGCCGTGACCCTTGATGCGGAACTCCGCAGGGTCGATGGCGTCGGGGATGGTCTTCACGAGCTTGAGCGTCGCCGTGTCGTAGACCGTGATCGTGTGCCTGTACATCATGTTCTGGGCGAAGACGTAGCCGCTCCCCGAGCTGACGACCGACTTCGGCGCGATGTCCTGGTCGACGATGGTGTCGCGCAGCCGGAGCTTGAGCCTGGAGGACGCAGGTCCCGTCCAGACGGTCGGACTGGGCGAGGGTGCAGGGTACGTCTTCTTCGCGACGGCCTTGCCGGCGCGGACGGGGGAGGCGGCGCCTGCCGCCGGCTGCTCGTCCGCGCCGCAGCCGCCGGTCGCCGCCCACACGAGGCCGGCAAGTGCGGCGATGACGACGGCCAGGACGGCGAGGGCGACGAGGCGGCGGCGCCGGTACAGGCGCGCCTTGTCGCGCCGCGCCCGGCGGCCGGAGGGCCTTGCGCTGCGTCCCGGGCCGCTCATGGCTGGCGAGTCTACCAAAGGGGGGCTGCCGGAGCGGCCGGCGAGAGTGCCGCCGGCGGTGACGGCGCCGCGAGTCCTCCTAGCGGAGGACCGTGGTGAGACGCCGCAGCGCCTCGTCCAGGGTGGCGCGGCGGCAGCCGAAGTTGAGGCGGAGGAAGGCCGGGTCGCCGAAGGCGGCCCCGTCCGAGAGCTCCACCCCGGCTGCGCGGCACGCCCCGGCCGGGTCGTCCAGCTCGAGCTCCTCCACGCCCAGCCAGGCGAGGTAGGTGGCCTCGACGTGCGTCAGGTGGACGCGTGGGAACTCGGCGGCGACGAACGCCTCCAGGGCGTCGCGGTTGCCGCGAAGGTAGGCGAGCAGAGCTTCGTGCCACGCGCCGCCCTCACGGTAGGCCGCTTCGGCGCCGGTGACGGCGAAGCAGCCCGGGAACGGCAGGAGTCCCTCGCCCGGCGCGAGGAAGCGACGCCGCAGCGCCGGGTCCGCGACCACGGCGAAGGCGAAGTTGAGGCCTGGCAGGTTGAACGTCTTGCTGGGCGACATGAGCGTGACGATGCGGTCGGCGGCGTCCGGACAGGCCAGCCCCGACGGCACGTGCTCGAGCGTGTCCAGGATCAGATCGCAGTGGATCTCGTCGCTGACGAGGACGAGGTCGTGCCGGCGGCATAAGTCCACGACCGCCGCCACCTCGTCCCGCCGCCATACGCGGCCGAGCGGGTTGTGCGGGTGGCAGAAGAGGAACAGCCGGGTGTCCGGGGTCACGGCCGCCTCGAGCCCGTCGAGAGGCAGCTGCCAGCGCCCGTCACGCTCTTCGGCCGGCACCGTCACGAGCCGCCGGTCGCGCTGTGGGGGCGCCTCCAGGAAGGGGGGATAGACGGGCGTGATCGTGAGCACGGCCTCGCCGGGCCTGCAGAACGCGTCGCAGGCGAGGTTGAGTCCGGGCACCACGCTCGGGAGCCAGACGAGCCAGTCGCCGTCGATGCGCCAGCCGTAGCGGCGGTCCAGGTGCCCGACGATCGCCTCGACGAGGGAGTCGGGCACAAGAGAGTACCCGTAGACGCAGTGGGCGGCGCGGCTCTCGAGCGCCTCGACCACCTGCGGCGGCGAGGCGAAGTCCATGTCGGCGACCCAGAGCGGCAGCACGTCGCTGCCGCGGAGGTCCCACTTGTAGCTGGCGGTGCCCCGGCGCTCGATCGGGTGGTCGAAGGAGTAGTCCACGGAAGACAGGCTATCAGACGGGCGCGCCGGGCACCCGGGTGCCCGGCGCGCCCGTCTGTGATGTTCGGCTGGAGTACGGCGCGAGGCCGTCGGCGGCCCTCAGGCCGCCGCCCGCTCGCGCTCTTCGATCGCCACCGCCGCCCGACGCGCCAGCTTCTCGCGCTCGGCGAAGGCGTGGGAGCGACACCGAGAGCTGCAATACTTGCGCCTCGGGTTGGTGGTCGTGAACGTCGCTCCGCACTGGGCGCAGCTGCGCTCCATCTCCTCAGACTCGAGCCGCCTGAGCGGGATGACGTCGGCGCGCCGCTGGTGCACGGCGCACCGCGACGAGGGGTTGTAGATCGAGAGGACGGTGGTGCAGCCAGGCTCCACGCAGACCCGCCCTTCGCGGTAGTAGCGTACCCGGTCGCTCCTTCTGCCTGGAGCCAGCGGCTCGAGGCTGCCCTTGTTCTCGACTTCCATCAAATCACTGTCCTGGTCGGCGTTGTCTCACGTAGGCACGGGTGCAGCGATCCTGAGGCGGAGGCCGCCAGATGCCTCGTCGAGATCACGATGGTCTGTGTCGGTTCTTCTCACGATGGTCTGTGTCCGTTCTTTCCCATCCCGCCTCGCCCTGTGTCAAGAAGACCGTTATTGTCTGGATTATCGGGTCCCGGTTGCTCTTTTCGCGAAAAGGTCCAGACTCTAAGTCGTTCCAGCCGCCAGAGTGAGGACCCTACGCCGCCATGAAGATCCGCCTTATCGAGCCCATCGCCCCAAGCCGCCATCTGTGGTCCAAGTCGTACTTCGTGCGGCTCGGACTGCCGATGATCGGTGCAGCCCTCGCTGAGGCGGGGCATGACATCCGCATCTACAATCCGCAGCTCGCGCCGATCGACTGGGCCGACGTGTTCTCCTCCGGACTCGTCGGCATCTCCAGCACCACGTCGACGATCCCGGAGTCGTACCGCATCGCTGACGAGCTGCGGCGCCGCGGCATCCCCGTCATCATCGGCGGGTCGCACGTCACCTTCATGGTGGACGAGGCGCTTCGGCACGCGGACTTCGTGGCTCGCGGCGAGGGCGGCGAGAGCATCATGGTGCAGCTTGCGGAGGCGCTCGAGGGGGGTCGCGAGCTCGACTCCATTGACGGTATCTCCTACCTGGGCGAGAACGGCGAGGCCGTCCACGCGCCGCTCCGCGAGCGGTGCCAGGACTTGGACCTCCTCCCCTTCCCCGACCTCACGCTCATCCACGGACACGAACGCATCAGTTCCACCCCGATCATGACCAGCTGGGGCTGCCCCTTCGACTGCACCTTCTGCTCGGTCACCGCCATGTTCGGCAAGAAGTACCGCTTCCGCAGCGCGGAGAACGTGGTCGCCGAGATCAAGGAGAAGCAGCCGCGGCGCATCTTCTTCTACGACGACAACCTCGCCGCCAACCGCAAGCGGCTCAAGGCCCTCCTGCGCCTGATGATCCAGGAGGGCATCACGGTGCCGTGGGGGGCTCAGGTGCGTACGGACGTCGTCCGCGACAAGGAGCTGCTGGAGCTCATGCGGGCCTCGGGAGCCGACTTCGTCGCCCTCGGCCTCGAATCCATCAACCAGGCGACGCTCGACCACTTCGAGAAGTCGCAGACCGTGGGCGACATCGAGCACGCGATCAAGGTGCTCCACGACTACGGCATCCGCAGCCACGGCATGTTCGTGCTCGGCGCCGACCACGACACGCCGGATTCCGTGCGGGAGACCGTGGAGTTCGCGATCCGCAACAAGATCGACACGATCATGCTCAACATCCTGACGCCCCTCCCCGGGACGCTGCAGTTCGAGGAACTGGACGCGGAGGGTCGCATCATCGAGCGTGACTGGTCCTTCTACGACGCCCAGCACGTGGTGTTCCGGCCGCGGCAGATGACCCCCATCCACCTGCTGCAGGAGACGCTGAGGGCGAACCGGCGCTTCTACGCGACCTGGCGTCCTGTGCTCCAGTTCCACCGCTGGCTGTGGACGAGCAAGAAGAGGCACGCCGCCCGCAAGCGGGCGGCGTGGAGCCGCATGCTCGAGTACGGGTGGCTCTGGTACTACTCGCGCATGTGGTGGACGGATGCGAAGAACCGGACTCAGCGCCGCCGCCTCCGGGCGCTGAGCGCCGGGCAGGCGGAGCCGCCGCGCGCGGCGACCCGTGCCGCGGAGGCCGGTGTCCCGGGTGCCCGGCCCGCGGAGACAGGCGTCGCCTGTCCGGAGGACCGCCCGGCCTGACGGACGAGGGTCGCCGGGAGGCCGACCGGCCGCGCGGGCCACCCCGGCCCGATGCCGGCAGGTGCTAAGCCTCCTGCGAGAGGGCGCCGGCCTCTGCCACCGCCGGCTCGCCGGTGAGATCGGTCGCCTCGGCCGGTCCGGCGGCGCCCGCGCCTTCCCCGGCCGGTCCGGCGGCGGCGGCGTTCTTCTTGGGGCCGCCGCGCCCGCCCGTGAGCCAGGCGAACGCCGCCGGCGCGTGGCGGCGCATCAGCGCTCCGATCCCGACGACGACGACCAGCGTGAGCAGCGCGGATCCGAAGTACACCGCCAGCAGCGCCCAGGGGCTCGACCCGAGGACCTTCAGGCCGACGCGCTTGAGGATGGTGAGGAGCGGCTCCTGAGCCGCGAAGATGAGGAAGCCGTACGGCAGCAGCAGCGTGACGAGCCTCGTCGTCTCGAACCGGGAGATGTACGCCTCGTAGCCGAACCACACCGCCGCCACGGCCAGACACATGAGCCCCTTGTGCAGGCCGTCGGCCCACGCAGCGGAGACGTCCCGGAGCAGCGCCGTGTAGAGCACGCAGGCGAGCAGCCAGGCCGGGAACACGAGCCTGCCGACCCAGGGTGACGGCGACAGCTTGACGCCCCGGCGCCGTTCGAGCGCGATCACGGCGCCGAGCGTGAAGAACGTGACCCCCTTCCAATCGTTCCAGTCGGTCGCCGGCGCCCCGAGCACCCAGAGCAGGGCGAACGGCGCCACCGCGATCCAGCGCGCCGTCCGGGCAGGCCAGTAGAGCAGCGGCGCTATCGCGAAACACACGATGAGCGTCTGCAGGAACCACAACGGGTAGGCGACGGGGGCCAGGAACAGCTTGTCGGCCAGGCGCCACAGGCTGGCCTCCCCGAAGAAGTCGGTGGTGAAGTAGGTGGAGGACCAGGGCAACGACTGCAGCACGAGGTAGACGACCAGACTGATGGCGCTCCACAGCAGGAGCGGCACGACCACGGTCCGCAGGCGTCCTGCGTACTTGCGCCGGTAGTCGGCCCAGTACGGCTGCAGGTTGTGGAAGAACAGGAAGCCGGAGATGGCGAACAGCATCGCCGCCGGCCAGCGCGTCAGCGCCTGCGAGATCAGGTACTCGACGAAGCCCGCGGCCCCCGGCGCTCCGCGCATCTCCGCCGCGTTCTCCCCGGAGCCGAAGCGGCTCGTCAGGTTGTAGGCATGGACGAACACCACCGCGGTCACCGCCACGAGCGTGACGAGCCGCAGCTTGGCGCTGAGCGCCGCGGAGATGCGGTAGCGATCGAGCCTGGGAGCGGACATGCTGCGAAAGCCTATCCTGAATGGCCCTCGCTTCGCGACGCGGCGCCTCCGTCGCGCGCCGCCCGGGCGTGCCCCGGGCGGCTGCCGGGAACAGTCGTGGTGCACGGCGCGCCGCCGCGGGCGGCGCGCAGTCTCGACACAGGACGGACACATGGCTACCGCCACCTTCGCCGCCGGCTGCTTCTGGGGCGTCGAGCACCGCTTCGCGGCGCTGCCGGGCGTCGTCAGCACCGAGGTCGGCTACACCGGCGGCACCACCGAGGACCCGACGTACAAGGAGGTCTGCGCCAACAAGACCGGCCACGCCGAGGCCGTGCGCCTCGAATACGACCCGGACCGGATCAGCTACGAAGAGCTGCTTGCTGCCTTCTTCGGCATGCACGACCCGACGCAGTGGATGCGTCAGGGCCCCGACTACGGCAGCCAGTACCGCTCCGCCGTCTTCTTCCACGACCAGGCGCAGCAGAAGGCGGCGCGCGACGCCATCGAGCAGCTCACGCAGAGCGGCGTCTTCGAGAAGAAGATCGTGACGCAGGTCGTCCCGGCCGGCCCGTGGTGGCGCGCCGAGGACTACCACCAGAAGTACGTCGAGAAGCACGCCGGCGCGAGCTGTCACGCATGACGTCGAGCCTTACCCCGTCAGGTGCTCGACGAGGATCTTGACGCCTATCCCGATGAGGATGAGGCCGCCCACGATCTCCATGCGGCGCCCCAGCAGGGAGCCGAAGCGGCAACCCAGTTCGAGCCCGATCACGGTCATGGCGCTGGCGACGACGCCGATCACCAGCGCCGGCCACCAGATGCTCAGGCCCAGCACTGCCATGGAGAGGCCCACGGCCAGCGCGTCGATGCTTGTCGCGACGGAGAGGGTGACCAGACGCCAGCCCCTGGTGGGGTCGCACCTGTCCGCCGGTTCGTCGGAGTGTCGCAGTGCCTCGTAGACCATCTTGCCGCCGATGAACGCCAGCAGGCCGAAGGCGATCCAGTGGTCCACCGGCTCGATGAACTCGACCAGCGTGAGCCCGGCCAGCCAGCCGATGACCGGCATGAGGGCCTGGAAGAGGCCGAAGTGCCAGGCCATCCGGAAGGTCTGGCGCTTGCTGACGTCGCAGAGCTGCAGGCCGGCGCCGACCGCCACCGCGAATGCGTCCATCGCGAGACCGAGAGCTACACCGAGGAGGGTGAGCGCGGACACGGCGCGGTGCTCAGAGCGCCGGCGCCGGAGAGACTGAGGCCGACGCCGACGGGCTTGGCGAGTCGCTGGGCGAGGGGGACGGCGACGGCGTGGGCTGCGGCTTGGGCATGCGGTACTTCTTGAGCAGCCCGATGGTCCTGGTCGAGAGGATGCTCTGGTACTTGACGCGCCCCGGTTCGACCAGGTGGAAGATGTCGAAGAAGTCGCGGTGCACGAACTTGCATGCCGCGTTGAAGTGCAGCCACGGGATGCCCCACTCGCGCGCCAGACGCCGGCAGCCGTTCTGGTACCGGGAGACCGGGACCTTGAACGACGAGCCGATGGCCTGTCGGTCGCGCGGAAGATCGAGCAGGACCACCCGCAGCCGGCGTTTCTTGCAGGCGCGGAT